>JALNVE010000033.1 GCA_023227695.1 Paludibacteraceae bacterium | reverse complement strand
CTACGTTTTATTGTCTTTGAATAAGTTTTAGTTGCACTCGACAATATAGAGCAAGCTCTATTGCGTTCATTTGCAAAAACTTTTGGTCTCTTTTCGGTTCAAGACGCCACTTCTTTCGGTTGCATAGCTCGCTATGAGCCCTTTTTTAGTGACATTTCGACCTCGAAAATAGCCTCGAAATTCAATAAAGCTAATTAATAGAACCCACCTTATAACCGGTCTGATGAAGACCAATTGATATTTGATATTTGAGATGAAGTTATTGTACAATCTTGGAATATTGCTTTATTATGCGATGGCAAAAATCGCATCATTATTCAACGACAAAGCTGCGAAGTTCGTGTCGGGAAGAAAAGATGTTTTTTCGTTTCTAAAATCACGCATTACATACAACGATAAGTTTATTTGGATGCATGTATCCTCGTTGGGAGAGTTTGAACAGGGCAGACCTATCATTGAGAAGTTGAAACGCTCTCATTCGGAGTATAAGATAATCCTTACGTTTTTTTCACCTTCGGGTTATGAGGTACGTAAGAATTATGAAGGAGCAGACATCATCTGTTACCTTCCGATGGATACTTCATGGAACGCGCGTAAGTTCGTTAAGTTGGTGAACCCATCCATTGCCATCTTCATCAAGTATGAGTTTTGGGGTAACTATTTGTCTGAGTTGAACAAAAAGCAGATACCTACTTATATCGTCTCTGCCATCTTCAGGGAGTCTCAAGTCTTCTTTAAGTCGTATGGCGGTTGGTACCGTAGCTTCTTGCATAATTTCAAACATCTGTTTGTGCAGGATAATAACTCCAAAATTTTATTGGCTGGCATCGGCATAAAGAATGTCTCTATCGTGGGCGATACCCGTTTCGACCGTGTGTTGGCCATTGCCAATGCATCGAAGGAGTTGCCTATCGTGAAGGCTTTCAAGGGTGATTCAAAAGTGTTGATGGTTGGAAGTTCATGGCCTAAGGATGAGGATTTCATCTTGCCTTATTTCAACGAACATAAGAATATAAAGATGGTGATTGCTCCGCATGAGGTGCACGAGTCGCACATTACGGACATCCTGTCGAAGATAAACCGTCCATGCATTCGTTATACCAAGGCAACGGAAGAGGAGGCTGCTAAGGCCGAATGTTTGATTATCGACTGCTTCGGATTGCTCTCTTCCATCTATCGTTATGGAGAGGCAGCTTATATAGGAGGTGGTTTTGGTGTAGGTATCCACAATATTTTGGAACCTGCCGTATATGGTATGCCGGTTATTTTCGGTCCAAATTATCATAAGTTCAGAGAGGCTGTGGAGATGGTGAAGGCCGGAGCTGCGTTTCCAATTAATGAGGGTAGCGAGTTCAAGGCTATTGTGGATGATTTGTACGATCTAAATTCTACAACTTTAGAAGAGACCTCTTCTGTGGCTCACCACTTTGTCTCATCTAACTGCGGTGCAACCGATATCGTTTTGGATGCCATCTTTGGATCAAAGGAAGATTAATTTTTCGAAGATGAAGGTCTGTGTCTATTGTGCATCAAGTTCGAAGGTAGCGGATGTCTACAAGACGGAAGCTTTCCGTTTGGGTTCTTCTTTGGCCGATGCGGGTGTTGCTTGTCTCTATGGCGGCGGCAGCGTAGGACTGATGGGCGAAGTCTCGAAAGCCATGGTGGCTCGACATGGTGTCATTAAAGGCGTGATTCCTCAGTTTATGGTAGAACAAGGCTGGGATAATCCGGAGGTGGAGCTGTTGGTTGTCAAGACCATGCACGAGCGTAAGGCTAAGATGCTTGAGTCTGTAGATGCAGCCATCGCATTGCCAGGTGGTGTCGGAACTTTTGAGGAGTTGATGGAGGCCATTACATGGAAACAGTTGGGCATCTTCCTAAAGCCGATTGTGATTCTCAACGTGGATAATTACTTCGGCCCTTTTTTGGAAATGATGAAGAAGGCTGTTGATGAACGTTTCATGCGCGAGGAGCACCTTCGTTTATGGAGCGTTGTGGAACATGCGGAGGATGTTCTCCCTGCTATCGAGCATGCTCCAATCTGGAAAAGCGATGAGGCAATTGGTATCGCTGCTTTGTAACCACCCGATAGGGAGGCCCCTTTAGTAGCCACATGCAAGCGTAACGCAGCTTGTGGTGTCGGTATGTTTGTGTTTTGAATGTGAGATTTGATATATAGAATTGCCTATGGCCGATTTGTTTCAGAAATTGAAGGCGAAGAGACGTCAGCTCTCTTCTCAATTGAAGGACCCAGCTGCGGCGGGGGTCTGGAAGATGGTGGTCGATAAGTACTCAGACCAAGCCCATTTCATTTATGAATTGCTACAAAATGCTGACGATGCGGCGGCGGTTTACGTCCGCATTCATCTTTTTTCTGACAGACTTGTTTTTATTCATAATGGATCCCTTCATTTCTCCATTTCCGATGTAGATACGGAAGAGAATGATCCCAATATTGGCCATTTGAATGCCATAACTTCTATAGGCGCCACTTCTAAACATGGCGGCAATAAAATCGGTAAGTTTGGTGTAGGTTTTAAATCGGTATTCCAATATACAGATACTCCTCATATCGAGGATGATTTCTTCTCTTTTCGTATTGTTGATTTCATAGTTCCCGAAGAGGAAGATCCTATCGTTTCTGACCGTAAGAGCGGTGAGACGCTTTTTTGCATCCCTTTTAAAAATCCGGAGGTTGCTTTCCGTGAGATTTTAGAGACGCTGATGTCGCTGAACAAGCCTCTGCTTTTTCTTCACTCCATGAGTTCTATTCAGTGGGATAGTCATGACGGACAGGTGGGCTATTACAGCAGGGAGTCGACAATCACGCGTACATTCGGTGATACGAATTATGCTTTTGTGATAAGACGTCAGAACTACAACAACGAGATGGGAGTGGAGTATCTTCACAGCTTCTCGCGCAATCTATCCAATATCAAAGATGATGTACAGATGGGAACTGTAGCATTCTTGTCTGACGAGAAAGGCCATCTTCAAATTTCCCAGCGAAAGCAAAATGCCTTCTGTTTCTTCTCCACTAAAGAGCGTACAGATCTGAACATGATTGTTCATGCCCCCTTCTTGTTAACAGACAGTAGGGAAGGTATCAAACGGGGTGAGGAGTGGAACCATTTTCTGATAGACAGATTGGCTTGCTTGGCTGCCGATTCGCTTGAGTATCTTTGCCAGATTGGTGAGTACTACCAAGCACCTTTGATTGACGATAATCTTTTTGATATAGTACCGATAGACCGTAGCCTCTTCTTTAAGAAAGAGAAGAGTGGTTATGTGCCTGTTAATCCGTTTTATCCGTTCTACGATCGTTTTGTGGAGAAAATCTCCACGGCGAAGGTGTTTCTCTCTGACGATGGTCGCTATGTGGATAGAAAGCATACACGTTTTGCTTCTGAACAGGCTTTGATTGAACTTTTTTCTACCGAAAAATATGCTGAGATGCAGAGGTCTCAAGAGGAACAGACAAAAGCTTGGTGTTTTCTCTCTCTGTACAAGGAGGGCGATGCCAACCTAAAGGCGCATCTACAGAATATACTTTCATATATCCAAGAGAATGGTTTGATTTCGTCATACGTAACCCCCGAACTGATTGTTGATAGTTTGAACGGCGATTTTGTAAAATGTCAGGACATTGACTGGCTCAAGGAATTTTACGCTTACCTGGTTTCGCACAACGAACTGTTTGAGAAGAAGGGGGCTGAGATTCGTACAAAGCAGTTTATTCTCTGTTCGGATGGAAGTGTGGCTGCTCCTTATCAGCTCGATGGAACTCCTGCTTTGTTTCTCTCAGGAGGAATAGAGAATAAGTTTCTCTCTGTCCACCACGAACTTCTGGAGGATACCCGTTGCAAGAAACTCTTCTCTTTATTGGGCTTGACCCATCCCGGACTTTTTGCCGAAATTGAACTCTACACCATTGGCGAATATCGCGATGGTTTGGTCGATGTTTTGGACAAAGAGACGATATACAGAAACCTGAACAGCTTTGTGGAATGCTTTTCTTCGTTCAGTTTTATGGACGACAGAAAGAATAACTTTGTGGCATTGTTTGACGGTGTGCCTATCTTCCCTACGGTCGATAAACGAGGTGTTCCATCTCTTTGCGCCGCAACTGATGTTTATGTGGACACGCCAGATTTGAAGGCCTACCTCTCGAATGTCCCTGATGTCCATTTTTTGGATAAGAGTGTGGTTGAGCAGGCTTTCCTTCCTGAAAAGAGGGAATCTTTTTATAAGTTTGCCTCTGCGTTGGGCGTGAACTTCAATCTGAAGATGGTCATGGTATCCCGTAATCCGGAACTGTCTATCTTGGAAAAGTTGGATTTGACGCCTAAGAGTTTGCGCCAGTACGACAACGGCGCTCAAGTTATTAAGGATAAAGAGATAGAAGGATTTTCTGATTTTTTGAAGAATATCACAAGGGAATCTTCCAAAGCGTTTTTCAATTTGCTCTCTGAACTGATTCAGCGACAGAGTTCATATATGTTCCAACTCTCGTTGGAGGGTGAATACCGTTACGTTGAGAAGGCAAAGCAGAACTTCACGGAGGAGAAAATCCATCACACTACGGCTTGGTACTCCATCTTTAAGGAGCCTTGGATTTTCAATCTGCACGGCCAGTTGGTGACACCTTCGGCTATTGGATCGGTCAATAACCTTTCGGGAATGTACGACATTTCATCGCCAGATATTCTCTTCTTCTTAGGCATCTCGGGCGATTCTTCTTTGACTGGTTTAAACCCAGAGCAGCGACGTGCCGTTCTGTTGGTCCGTGCCTTTGAGGAGTGCGGCGTTTCCATAGAGCAGTTGGAAGAGAAGGTGAGTGAATTAAGGAAAAAAGATAAAGATGACGTTCAATTTTAGGCATCGTCGATAAAATATAGGAGATTAAGAAAATGATAGACGAAGCGTATATGAGGCGTTGCTTCGACCTCGCCAAGTGCGGAATAGGCAATGTGGCTCCTAATCCAATGGTTGGTGCTGTTTTGGTCTTTGATGATAGGATAATCGGTGAGGGTTATCACCGTAAATGTGGAGAGGCTCATGCCGAGGTGAATGCCATCGCTTCCGTCTCTAAGCCGGAACTGTTGAATAGGGCTACGTTGTACGTCAACTTGGAGCCTTGTTCTCATTACGGAAAGACTCCTCCTTGCGCTAAGTTGATCATTGAAAAAGATATTCCGGAGGTTGTTGTGGCCAATTCCGATCCGTTTCCGGAGGTGAGCGGACGAGGCATCCAGATGTTGCGTGCCCATGGCATCAAGGTCACGACGGGTGTGTTGGAGAAGGAGGGTTGGAATCTGAACCGTCGTTTCTTCACTTTCCACACGCAGAAGCGTCCGTACATAATTTTAAAATGGGCTCAGAGTGCTGATGGCTTCATGGATGTTAAGCGTGAGTCTGCCGCTCAACCGCCAATCGTTATTTCCAATGGCATCACTTCCATCATGCAGCATAAACTTCGTTCGGAGGAGGCTGGTATCATGGTGGCTACCAATACGGCATTGTTGGACAATCCGTCATTGACCGCCCGCAACTGGGATGGTTGTCGTAATCCTATCCGCATCTTGATAGACCGAGATTTGAAAGTTCCAATGAACTTCAAACTTTACGACGGAGCCAGTCGTACGTTGATTTTCACAGAGACGGAGCCTTTGGTTAAATCTCCGAATGTGGAGTATGTTATTCTTCCGTTCGACGGACCAAACCGTACATTGAAAATCGATGCGCTCTTGTCGGCCTTGTACCAGAAGAGTGTGCAGTCTGTTATTGTGGAGGGTGGGGCAGCGTTGCTTCACTCGTTCATGGAGTCAGGCTTGTGGGACGAGATGCGCATAGAGACAGCTCTCGAAATGAAACTCAAGGATGGCGTTGAGGCTCCAAAACCTTGCGGCACGTTGGTCTCCGAGAAGCTTATCGGCGGTCATGTCATTCAGTGGATGAGAAATTAAGGCATAATTGAAAAAGATGATGTCAAACATGCATATCGTCGTTTGATGTTTCTGTACCAGTTGTACCATCCAGATAAACAGCCGGCAGAGGCAACAGCAGAAGAAAAAGCTGATGCAGACTCCAAATTCCGCTTTGTGAATGAGGCTTATAACTATCTTCGGAAACAACGCAATTTTGTTTAAAAAACGGGTTCTGAAAAATGAGGAAGTAGACGTTATACCGAGTTTGGATTGCTATGGGCTAAGCCAATATATTTTGTATCTGTTGATAGAAAAGTTTTCAGAACTTATCTTCCAAATAGAAAATATCAATAATTTTATCCTTGGTAAATATAGTGATATCTTTTTGTTCCTTTTTGGACTATTAAAAAACAAAATAAATATCCCTATTTATTTTATTATTAGTGACTTAATATTTGTCAAACATACGTTAAATAAAAACTAAATTACAAGAGATCGAACTTATGGAAGTGATAGGAAAAGCAACGATTAATCCATTCATTTTTTTCACTGGAAAAATAGCTGGATACCTAACATGGTTCAATTCATTTCTGATTCTATGCGGAATCGAATTGATAGAGAAACAATCATTTTATTTAAGTCATTACATTGCAGGATTTATCTTGTTTGTTGGTTTGCTTTTCACTATGATCAGTCTTGTCAATTTAGGAAAATCAACACGTTTAGGGATTCCCTCAAATGATACTGAATTTAAGACAAATGGAATTTATAAAATCAGCAGAAATCCTATGTATGTGGGTTTTAATCTAATCACTATAGCCTCAATTATATATGCATGCCATTGGCTTGTGTTTGCATTAGGCATATATAGTTTAATAACTTACCATTTGATTATAAAAGGGGAAGAAGCTTTTATGGTAAAAAGGTTTGGCGAGGTTTATAAAAACTATCAATTGAAAGTCAGACGCTATCTATAAAATATCTTATTATATTGTTTTTTCCCGTTTGACCGAGCATCTTTTACTTCGTCACTTTAAAAGCAAGCCTTCGTCTGATGTAACCATCGGTTGTCTCTTTTGAAATACAATCAATTTCAACTATAAGAAATTTGGTTGCGTTTTTAGTCATTATGCATCCGACATTTTTGTTTGATGAATTAAGATGTGACAATCGAAAAACTTTTAGAATAGAATAAAAGCTTTCATTCAAAAAAGAACAATGTCTTTTTTGATGCTGTAATTAAGGAGGTTTTTTATAATACTATCACTGTTTTCTACGTTTTAATTCAAAAATCAATAGTAAGACCATGGCAGAGTTCGTAATATTTTTCATATTGTACGTAGCTCTCTTTTTATTGTTTGGTGTTTTGTTTTATATCAGTCAGAAGAATGAGCGGAACAAGATGCAGAACGACGAGCAGAGAAGAAAGGCTGAAAGTCTGATAGCTGACGACTTTTATGACTCTAAAGTGATTATGCTGGCTATTGATTCTATCCCACTTTTGTTTTCAATTGTCATTAAAGGCAACGGTGTTGTGACGGATGAGAAAAGAAAAATTGCCAATGATTATTTTGAAGAAAAATACAGATATGTTGAGGCTCTCCAATATTCCATGAATTCGAGCAAAAGTAAATACATGCAGGGCCTTCTATTTTCGAATCTGAAATCTAATCAAACAAAAGATTACCGCAAATGTTGCCTGGACATTCTGCGTGCTAGGTTTACCTATAAGGCAAGGTATGAGCTGTTGACGATGTTATTCAAAATTGTTTTTTCTGATGCAAATGTCTCTAGTCAGGAGATTCTCTTGCTCAGGAATGTTGCTCGTTTTTTATTGCTAGATAAGCATGATATCTCACTGTTGGAGCAAAAACATGGCGTTTCTGATCCACAGCAGAACCAGTCGAAATACGGACGAAATCTTTTTATCCATACGCTTTCACAGTCATATATAACGTTAGAGTTGACGCCTTCTGCTTCGAAAGACGAAATTAAACGGGCTTATCGTCGTCTGGCAATGCGGTATCATCCTGACAAGCAGATGAATGGTGCTACTGAATCAGATCGTTTGTTAGCTGCTTCTAAATTCCGTTCGGTTAACGAAGCCTATAATAATCTGCGAAAAGAGAGAAATATCCTATAGATTTAAAATTTCTCTTTTTATTAAGAAGCAGTTTTGATTTTCTGCCAACCCTATTGTATAAAAACAAATGTAGTATTTGGTAATTATCCGACTGCCTTTTATGTCGTTTTACGAACGGTTTTATTTGTCAGATAGTTTGTTTTTTTCTCATGAAATCCCTGAAAATGTCTCGGAAAACTCATCTCAAATAATATAAAGATAGAATTGAAACAGCTTCTTAAAATCTTATTTGTTTCTAAAAAGATTACGAAAATCGAGCATTTCTTCCTTTTCATTGCATAATAAAACATACTAATTTTGTATATTTACACTTTCATTGATAATATTGTTAGTGCTACATCTTGTAGAAAGGTTATTGTTTAGAAGAAACAATCTTGTTTTCTGTTACTTTTTTTTGAGGGTAAAAGAGATGGAGATTTTGACAATATAAACTTTAAATTGGTCTAGAATGCTTTGGGAAATAACGTCATTAATCGTTATTATAGTTTATGCTTACACTATACTGACAACTATCATTATGCTATTGATGGAGAACCGAAATCCGGTGAAGTCCATAGCATGGATTGTTGTTTTGATATTACTGCCTATAGTAGGTTTCATTTTTTATATCTTTTTTGGGAAAAATTTCAGACGTCAGTTCGTCATTTCAAGGCGTAGTCTTCAAAAGGTAAAACGCAATACGAATGCTGTTTGTGACATTAATAGCATTCCAGAAGAAAGTCTTCCGGCAGAATATCGGAATGTTGCCTCCTTGGCTTTGAATAGTTGTGATTCTGATCTATATGCACACAATGATGTCAAGATATATACGGATGGAAAATCCATGTTCGACGATATTTTAGTTGCGTTGGAGTCAGCCAAGCATCATATCCACATGGAATATTATATCTTCCTTTCTGACGAGATTGGTAGCCGCGTCATCGACATATTGATTCGCAAGGCAAAGGAGGGAGTATCAGTTCGTGTCATCATAGATGATGTGGGCAGCTGGATGATGAAGAAAAGTGCTGTTGCTGAGATGGAGGATGCCGGAATTAAAGTGATGAGTTTCTTGAAGGTGGGTCTTCCGTTCTTGAGCAGTAGAGTGAACTACCGTAATCACCGTAAGATTTTGATAGTGGATGGTTTGGTTGGATTTACTGGCGGTATGAATATTGCAGACCGTTATGCGAAAGGTTTGAGTTGGGGTCCATGGCGTGATACTCATTCGAGAATTGAGGGTGGTGCTGTTTCTGGATTGCAGAAAGCTTTTCTTTCTGACTGGTATTTTGTTAACCGAAAACTTTTGTCAGACCCTGTTTTCTATCCCAAACCAGAGAAAAAAGGTTCAAGTTTGATTCAGATTATATCGAGTGGTCCTGATACAACATGGGATAGTATCATGCAGGTCTATTTCATGGCTATCGTTCAGGCACGAAAATATGTCTATATAGAGACTCCTTATTTCTTGCCGAACGAGAGTATCATTACAGCCTTGCAGACGGCCGCATTGAGCGGAACAAATGTAGAGATGATTTTACCTGAACGTTCGGATGCCAAGATAACTCTGATTGGTTCTTATTCATATCTGAATGAGATGTTTAAGGCAGGCGTTAAGGTTTCATTCTATAAAAAAGGATTTATCCATAGCAAGGTCATTGTTATTGATGATATGATTTGTACCATAGGAAGTGCCAATATGGACTTCCGTAGCTTTGAACAGAACTTCGAGTTGAATGCATTGATTTATGATCCTGAAGTGGCTATTAAGATGAAGAAAATCTTCAATATGGATATGCTTGATTCTAGACGCGTTTATAAAGATGATTGGGAAAATAGACTGATAAAACAACGTCTGAAAGAGTCTTGTGCACGTTTGTTCAGTCCGTTATTGTAATAAAAATAATTATGCGTTTTATTTATGCCTTAATTGCAGTATTTGTTTTTTCTTTTTCACTGTCTGCTCAGACTGAAGAGAAACCGGCTGGCAGAAAAAAAGTTGCCGTCGTGTTAAGCGGAGGAGGAGCGAAGGGTGTTGCCCATGTGACAGCCTTGAAGGTGATTGAGAAAGCAGGTATTCCTATTGACATTGTTGTGGGTACGAGTATGGGTGCTCTTGTTGGAGGCTTATATTCTATAGGATATACAACAGACCAAATGGATACTTTGGTCCGTAATATGGAATGGAAGGATCTGATTAGCGATGAGGTGTCACGAGATAAACAGTCGTTCGATAAAAAACAACGTTCGGAACGCTATGTGTTGTCCATTCCTTTCAAGAAACCAGATAAAATGTTGGACGGTGGTCTGTTCCGTGCACAGAATGTGACCAATCAAATCTCCGAGTTGACTTTTGGCTATCATGATTCTTTGGATTTCAATCAGTTTCCGCGCAAATTTGCTTGTGTGGCAATTAATGTAGTGGATGGAAATGAGGTTGTTTTCCATAGCGGTGTTTTGTTTAAGACATTGCGTGCCAGTATGGCTGTTCCTGGATTGTTCAACCCTGTCCGCATGAACGGAATGGTGCTGGTTGATGGAGGTATGCGTAATAATTTCCCTGTGGATGTGGCCCTTGAGATGGGTGCAGATTATGTGATTGGTATCGATTTGGGCGATGATTTGGTGAAAGAAGATGAATTGACCAATTTCGTCAGTGTGCTGAATCAGATCGTTTCCATCGCTTGTAAAGCTAAACATGAAGAAAATGTTAAGAACACTGATGTTTATATCAAAGTCAACATCAATGGTTATACCTCAGCAAGTTTTAACAAGGAAGCTGTGGATACACTTTGCATAAGAGGAGAAACTTCTGCCATGGAAAAATGGGATGAACTTATAGCCTTGAGGAATAAAATTGGAGTTGATACAACAGTACCGTTAGCACAACCAAAACCTTATAATATCTGGGGACAGAATGATACGGTTAGGGTTAAAAAGGTTGTCTTTGCAGGTATTGATAAACTTGACGAGGATCGTCTTCGTCATAAAACCAAACTTGAGGGCGACTCTGTTAAAATTACTTTGCAGCAATTGAAGGATGTCATTGCTTATCTGAATGGTACAATGGATTACGTATCTGTCAATTATAATTTCACCTATACACCAGAAGGATATATTCTTTATTTTGATTTGGAGGAGAAAAGAACCAACTCTTTTAATATTGGTCTGCGATACGATACGGAAGAAAATGTAGCAATGCTGATGAATGTGACATATCAGTTGCCAGTTTCTGTTCCTTCTAGTGTTTCTTTGACGGGTCGATTAGGCCAACGATCCTCTTTGAGAGGAGATTATTCTTTGAAAACTAGGGATGTAGTGGGTATGAATCTCGCTTACATGTTTCAATATAATGATGTGAATGTTTACCAAAATGGTCAACGTCAATTTAATGTGACATATAATTATCACATGGGTGAATTGTCTTTACATGATGTGTTTTTTCAGCAGATGAAAATCAGGTTAGGCGGAAGATATGAATACTATGATACCAAAGATTTTCTTACAAAATCAGAAGATAGCGATGATCAAAAGAAATACCTTGTAAATGAGAAATATGATAAGAAGAAAGATCAATTTAAATCAGAAGGATATGTGACCTATTTTGCAGAGGGTTGTTTCGATTCCTACAATAAACGTATCTATCCTTCGAAAGGGTCAAAACTGAATCTTATGTTTTCTTTGCATACGGATAATATGTTGACTTATAAGTCGGAAACACCTATTGTTGATGTGTTTGCTTTTTGGCAAAAGGTGATTCCGTTATCTCCACGCTTAGTTATCGTTCCTGGTGTTGGAGGTAGAGTTTTGATTCATCAAGAACAGACACCCTTCCCATATCAAAATACAATTGGTGGATATATGTATGGCCGATATTTCCAATATCAGATGCCATTCGTTGGATTGGGAAATGTAGAGATGGTTGACGATGCCTTGAGCATCTTACAATTGGATCTTCGACAGCGAATCATGAAAAACCATTATATCATTTTTTCTTGCGACGCCTCCTTTGTGAATTCAGAGTTGTCTAATATGATGATGAAGGATCCTTTGGTGGGTAGTGGTTTCCGTTATGGTTATGATTCTCTTTTTGGACCTTTGGAATTGGCCATGTATTATTCTTCATGCACTGACGAATATGGATTTTATGTAAACCTCGGATTTAATTTCTAGGATTGAGGCTTATTCTCTAGCTTAGATTTGCTAATTTTGTGGCATGACAGAAGATTTAAGAAAAAAGACAAAAAAATCCATCTTTTGGAATGCATTGGATAAGGTGGGTTTTCAGGTGGTTGCTTTATTGATAGGGCTAATCACGGCCAGGTTGTTGACTCCAAAGGATTTTGGTTATGTTGGAGCATTGGCAATCTTTACCGCTTTGTCTAATATTTTGGTTGAAAGTGGTTTCACCTCAGCCATGGTTCGTAGAAAAAATAATACAGATGCCGAATACATGGCTGTTCTATTGTTTAATTTTCTTTTAAGTATAGCTATCTATTTGGTTTTGTTCATCTCTGCTCCATACATAGCAATGTTCTTTAAGATGCCGGAGTTGGAGAGCCTATCCCGATTCCTCTTTTTGGCTATTGTGTTGAATTCATTTGGACTGGTACAGAATATTGTGTTGACTCAACGTCTGGAGTTTCGTGTTTTGTCATTGGCCAGTTTGATCTCTGCAGTGTTGTCTGGAATCTTTACCATTGTCTTTATTTTCAAGGACTTTGGTTATTGGGCATTGGCTTGGCAAATCATTATGCAGACTGGTTTCAAATCTTTGCTGTTGTGGATTTTTAGTAGTTGGAAACCTGTTTTTGCCATCGATTTTAAGGTGATAAAAGAGCTGTTTAGCTTTAGTTTCTCTTTGATTTTTTCAAGTGTTATAATGACTACAGTTCGTTATATATATAGTATAGTTATTGGAAGAAACTTCACGGCTCAGGATTTGGGATATTATTCACAGGCATTTAAGTTTCATCTGATACCAAGCAATGTCGTATCCGGAACGGTTAGTGGTGTTGCTTATCCTGTTTTGTCTAGTTTGAATCAGGATGAGACTCGTCAATTGGCTTATTTCCGCAAGTTGATACGTGTTACGGCCTTTGTGATTTTTCCTGTTATGTTGGGTTTGTGTGTGGCTTTCGATAATTTGGTGGAGGTGGCTTTGACGGCAAAGTGGTTGCCTATTGTTCCTTATTTCCGGATTTTAGGTGTGGCTGCTATTTTCATGCCTCTTCATTCAATGAATATTTCGATTAATACAGCAAAAGGGTATCCCTCCCGAAGTTTTTATATTGAGACCATAAGAAATGTTTTGGTTGTTGTTTCTTTGTTGTTTTGCTTAAGCAGCATTCATTTGATGTTGATCTCTTTCTCCTTGACATATTTTATTTCCTATATAATAGGAACTTTTTCAGTGCGTAAGTTACTTCCGTATAAAATAAAGGAACAAGTGATGGATATTTTACCTTATGCCTCTGTTTCCATTTTGATGGGAGTAGGCATCTATATGATTCATTTTTTGAAACCTGAATTAGGATTGTATCTAACTACACTAATGCAGATTTTATTTGGCTTGTTGTTCTATTGTATTTCTCTCTATTTCTTGGGCTCTTCCATTTTTGCAGAGGTACTTGATCTTTTGAAGAAAAAACTGTAGTTAGACTTTCTCTTTTGAAGAAACTCAATATTTTACCATTGCGGTCAATGGTTCTATTCTTTTCAGATAGATTAACCTCTTTTTGCAGCAATATTTTTTACCTTGCGTACATTATTTAGCTATAAAGAATATGAAACGAATAAACATCATTATATCAACACTTTTATTTATGTTACTTCCTTCGTCGCTTTGGGCAGGAGGCTTTCGTTATTTCTATCATCAATTGACAGACCAGGAGAAGGTTATTTATGATGCTTTTGCAAATTGTAAGGATCTTTTGCAAGTAACAATTGATAAACCGCTCCTGATTCCAGTGACAGGAAACGGAACGGCAATAGTCACGTATGGTGATTATGAGAGTGGAGCTTGGCATCCAAAGTCAGCTTCCATTTATAAAGGGTTGGATGCTCAAAGGGTAAGGGCGTTGGATGCTTTTACGCTCGACGATTCAGAGAATTATTGGATTGCAGGAAATGACGGAACCATCAATTTCACTTTTGATTTTGTGAATGCGGCAAATACGAATTCAAAAAAGTCCCCAGTCAGAGTCTCTATTGCAGATATAACTGCGGCACCATTCCCATATTATGAAGGTATAAAGAAAGAGGTGGTCGCTGTTTCTTCTGCTCTTGATAAGATGGAAGATGAATTGGCAGGAAAAATGTCTGCTGTGAAGACGCGTTATGATTCGCTCAAAATAATTCATGATGCGATTGTGGCATTAGCCTCTTATCAATGGAAAGAAAACCTTCCAGCCCATACGTTGACGGGTATCATGTTGGATAAGTATGGACACAAATCTGTATGTGATGGTTATGCTAAGCTGTTCAAACTTTTTTGTGACAGGTTTGACATTCCTTGCATAAAGGTGACAGGGGTTGCTAAAACCATGAAGTTTGTGGAGAAAACCATGGTTGATGGTCCTCATATTTGGAACAACGTTCTTATGGAAGACGGCTCTTGGTACATCGTTGATGTTACTTGGGATGATATCTTGACTAAGCCTAAAGAGATGACTAGTATTGAGTATTTTTTAGTTGGATCTGATGATTTGGATCGTTTCGGAATGACGATCGCTTCCCATTATAAATCCATAGGCGTTATGTCTAGCGGTGTTCCTTATAAACATTTCACGTTGCCTGTGGTTAGTAAAAAAGGGTATAAGAAAAAGTAAAAAAGGCTACTTTTATATCGTAATTGATGTCTTTGTGAATAGCAATTGTTTTTAAACACTAAGTGATGATGCTATTTTTTGTATGTCTCAAATAAAGTATAGGTGATCTTGTTTTCTTTGAATTTATGTTGCATAACATATCTATTTGAGTTTGAATGAACCGAAAGAGTTAATTTAACCGATTTTATTTTTTTTATATGAAGATTATTTTAAATTTGCAAGCATGAAAAGTGTTTTTGTTATTTGTTAGTGACAAAAACCACGAACCATTACATTCTGAGATTATAGAAATAGTTTTGTTTTATTGATTTCTTATACTTTAAATTAAATACGAATGAATAACAAAAAGTTTATGATGCATCTCGTTCTGAGAGGTGCATTCTTGACATGTTTCCTTTTATTGTCAAGTACTATTTTTGCTTTAGACCCGTGCTCTAAGACATCTTCTATGTCTAGTGGACAGACCGCTCAAAATGGCGGCACACATGCCATTGCAGGAGGTTTCAATTACGAGATGTGGACTAATTCAGGTGCTAATGCATCAATGCAGTATGCTGCTCAAGATGGAATGTTCCAGTTTAAGGCTAATTGGAATAATCCAGACGATCTTCTTTGCCGTATCGGTCTTTACTGGGGTACTGGACCTAAGTACACAGGCTTAGGAGGTGATCTTCATTGTGATTTTAATTATGATTTTACTGGTACTGGTGGTGGTTACAACTACATTGGTATTTATGGATGGACAAAAGTTCCTAACGAGGTTGAGTATTACATCGTCGAGAATACTTTCTTTGGAAGTACAGCAAAACAACAAGGTTTGTATTACAATGCCAATTCTAAAGGTACTTATACCCTTGATGGTGATACTTACGAAGTGTTTGTTGGAACTCGTACAAATGCTCCTTCTATTTCAGGAACATCTACATTTACTCAGTGTTTCGCAGTAAGAAAGACTCCTCGTAAGTGTGGACACATTTCTATTACAGAACACTTCAAAAAATGGGAACAGATGGGTGTGACACTTGGTGTTCTTTACGATTGTAAGTTCCTTTGCGAGGTGGGTTCAGGCTCAGGTACTTTCGACATGAAGTATGGTAACGTATGGATTGGTGATGCTAACAATAACTCAATTAGCTTTGATTCTCCAACGAGTACTGATGCTTTTGAAGAGGGTGATGAGGTTACTCTTTCATTGAAGAGTGAGACAACATCTCCAGTTTCAAAAATTGATATTGCAATTGATGGCAATAACATCGCATCTTTGACATCTTCTCCTTGGTCAACAAAGTGGACTGCTACCGCAGGTAATCATACTGCTACTGCTACTGCTACTTTACAAGACGGTTCTAAGGTTGAGGCTTCAACTAATATTCGTGTAAACGAACCTCAGGCTCCTTATACAGAAGCATTCTCAATCCCTGGAAAAATTGAGGCTGAGAATTATGATAAAGGTGGTGCAGGTTCTGCATACGCAGATAGCGATGAGAAGAATGAAGGTGACGCTGAATTCCGTACTAGCGATTATGTTGATGTTGTAACGGCTGGCAACGGTATGGCCGTTGGTTATACAACAGCATCGGAATGGTTGGAATATACTATCAATGTGGCTGAGGCTGGCGAGTATAAAATCTCAGCCAATATGTCAAACGGATCAGGAGATCCTAAGATCACATTGTATTCTGGTTCTACAAAATTGTGTACGATCACAGGTACAGGAACAAGCAACGATTGGGATACTTACGCTTTAGGTACAGG
>JALNVE010000032.1 GCA_023227695.1 Paludibacteraceae bacterium | reverse complement strand
ATCTCGGTTGGCAGTACTACTTCTGCCAACGCTATTAGTTGTTTTGTTTCCATGGTATAGAAACGTTGATACTTGGTTTTTTATGATATTTCTTTCCCCACTAAATTTCTACTGACCCCATTATTGGCCAAAACTAATTGGATAATAACAAAAAAAAGGAGAATAACGAAAACTCGTAATCCTCCTTTGTCTTTAAAAAGTAATTGGATTATTTAAGGCAGAAAGTCTCTTTCTCGTCTTTTACACAACACTCCAATTTGTCCTCACGACACAACCAACCGATTGCGATGTATAGTTCTTCTTTCTTTACTTTTTTAAGTTCTTTCTTGATTTGATCAAAAGTTAAGTTACCTTTTTTTTCATCAAGCAAACGCCATACGCATCCGGCTGTTTCGCCAATTTCTTTGTTCGTCATAACGATAAGTAGTTAAATTTATAAATAAGTTATTTATCCACATTTAAGTATTTACAAAGTAATGGATAATTCTAATAAAATAGTCAATAAAACTATTGTTTTTTATATTGTTTAGCTTTTTTGATGTAAATTTTAACAAAATATTGCTTTTGAGGTGATTTTAAAAGGGATTAAAATTCTGATTATTTCCTATTGAAATTGTATAAAAACGTCATGTGATTTACTTTTTTGTGTATTTTTAGTTACTTATCTTTGCATTGTTTTGTAAAACTCAAATAATTATGGAAGAAGGTAAAAAAGGAATTGACAGACGAAAATTCTTGAAGTTGTTGGGTGCAGGAGCCGCTGTTTCGGCCGCTTCGTTTTATGGTTGTAAATCCAATGGCGATTCAGAGAAGAATCATTCTCAAGGTCCCGTTCCGACAGATAAGATGACTTATCGTGTTAATCCGAAGACGGGTGATAAAGTCTCGATTTTGGGTTATGGATGTATGCGTTGGCCAACCCGTCCGAAGAAGGATGGTAGCGGCGACGAGATTGATCAGGAGGAGGTAAACCGCTTGGTTGATTATGCATTAGCTCATGGAGTAAATCTGTTTGATACATCTCCCCGTTACGTTCAGGGCTTGTCAGAAACTTCGACAGGTATAGCCTTGCACCGTCACCCTCGTGATAAATACTTCGTTTCCACAAAAATGTCTAATTTCGATCCTGAAACGCAGACCAAAGAGGCTTCCATCGATATTTATAAAAACTCATTGAAGGCACTTCAGGTGGATTATTTCGACTATTATCTGCTTCATTCCATTGGATCTAAAGAGGTTTATCAGAAACGTTATTTGGATAATGGTATCCTTGATTTTCTTTTGAAGGAACGTGAAGCCGGACGAATCCGTAACTTGGGTTGGTCTTTCCACGGAGAGAAGGAGTTCTTCGATTATATGTTGAACGAGTCGGGTGTGAAATGGGATTTTGTGCTTATCCAGTTGAACTATTTCGATTGGCGTCATGCTTCTGGATACAACGTCAATGCGGATTACCTTTACGCAGAGTTGGATAAACGAGGCATCCCTATTTTCGTGATGGAACCATTACAAGGTGGCCGTCTTTCAAAACTTGATTTCCATAGCTTGGAAAAATTGAAACAGATGGATCCTAATTCCAATGCGGCTTCATGGGCTTTCCGTTTTGCAGGAAGTCATCCGAGGATTTTGTCCGTTCTTAGCGGTATGACCTATATGGAACATCTTCAGGATAATATCCGTACCTATTCTCCATTAAAACCGCTTTCGCAGAAAGAGATGGACATCTTGGAAGATGTAGCCCAACTGATACTTCAATATCCGTTTGTTCCTTGCAATGAATGCGAATACTGTATGCCATGCCCATACGGCTTGGATATTCCAGGTATTTTCTCTCATTACAACCGTTGCTTGAAAGAGGGTAACTATTCTGAAAACGTGAATGATGAGAATTATAAGGCTGCACGAAAGGCCTTTTTGGTCGGTTACGACCGTAGTGTACCGAAACTTCGTCAGGCCAACCATTGTACTAATTGCGGTATCTGTTCACCTAAATGTCCTCAGCGTATCGACATTCCGAATGAGTTGCAGCGCATCGACAGATATGTGGAAGATTTTAAAATTAACGGATAAGGAGAAATAGTTATGTTACGAAAAATAAGAATAGTTGTAGCTCTGATTTGCTATGCATTACTCACATTGTTGTTCCTCGATTTTACGGGAACTGTGCATGCTTGGTTTGGCTGGTTGGCTAAAATCCAGTTTTGGCCAGCAATTTTGGCTTTAAACTTTGCTGTGGTGGCAGTGTTGGTTGTCCTTACAGTTTTGTTGGGTCGCATCTATTGCTCTGTTATTTGTCCGTTGGGCGTTTTTCAAGATATCATTTCATGGTTTGCAGGAAAACGTAAGAGAAACAGATTCTCATATACTCCAGCTATCTCTTGGTTGCGTTATGGAGTCTTGGCATTGTTTATCATTGCTTTCTTTGCTGGAATAGGTTCCTTGGTTTCTTTATTGGCGCCATACAGTTCTTACGGAAGAATGGCTTCAAATCTCTTGGTTCCAATTTATCAATTGGGAAATAATCTCTTGGCCTATTTTGCAGAGAAGATGAATAGCTATGCATTCTATTCTACTGAAATTTGGATAAAGAGCATTCCAACCTTTGTTATTGCTGTTTTGACGTTTGTTGTTATTGCAGTTTTGGCATGGCGTGGCGGACGAACTTATTGCAACACAATCTGTCCGGTTGGAACGGTTTTAGGTTTTATCTCTAAATTCTCTTTGTTTAAGATAAGTATCGATACAAATAAATGTAACGCTTGCGGACTTTGTGCCAAAAACTGCAAGGCTTCATGTATAGATTCCAAGAATCACGCCATCGATTATTCACGTTGTGTGGCTTGTATGGATTGTGTTGGAATATGTAATCATAAGGCTATCTCTTACTCATTTGCTGCAAAAACAAAAAAGACAGAAGAACCGAAAAGTGATGTGTCTGTAGATGAGTCGAGAAGAAAATTCCTTTCAGTGACCGCTTTGATGGCTGTTACAACTGCTGTTGAGGCTCAACAGAAGAATATTGACGGAGGTTTGGCTACGATACAAGAGAAAAAGATTCCAAACAGACAGACTCCGATTACTCCATTCGGCTCTTTGAGTGCGAATAATTTGGCAAAGCATTGTACCGCTTGTCAGTTGTGTGTATCGGCTTGTCCCAATCAGGTGCTTCGTCCTTCGTCAGACTTGAGCCGACTTATGCAGCCAGAAGTTTCATTTGAACGCGGTTACTGTCGTCCGGAGTGTACAAAGTGTTCTGAGGTTTGTCCTACTGGAGCTATTCTCCAGATAACAAAGGAGCAGAGGTCCGGAATACAGATTGGTCATGCAGTTTGGGTTCAAGCCAACTGTATTGCTTATAATGAGAATGTCACTTGTAACAGCTGTATGCGTCATTGTCCGGTTGGAGCTATTCGGATGATGGAAAAGGTAAAGGAGGATGGCTCTACTGTGAAGATTCCGATGGTCGACGAGGAACGTTGCATCGGTTGTGGTGCTTGTGAGAACCTTTGTCCAGCAAGACCATTCAGTGCCATTTATGTAGAGGGACACGAAGTTCATAGAACAATATAATTTATGCAGAAGATTATCGATATGTTACATCAGCAAGGCTGTTCGTGTGTAATACGCAACGGAGAGAGTGTTCGTTGTTTCACAAAGCGGGGCGTGGCAGATTTGTACGAATTGTTACAAAAAGAACCTCAGATGCTGAAAAGTGCAGATATTGCCGATAAAGTGATAGGCAAGGGGGCGGCGGCATTGCTTATTTTAGGCGGCATTTCTCGTGTTTATGCTGATGTGATGAGCCAACCTGCTTTCGAGTTATTGCATAACGCAGGTGTGAGGGTAACCTTCGGTTTAAAGGTGCCTCATATTATTAATCGCTCAAAGACAGGTTTGTGTCCGATAGAAGAACTTTGTGAACCGATACGTACGGCACAGGAGTGTCTTCCTCTGATAGAAAGATTTATGCAAATGGTATTAAAAAAATAAATTATGGAATCAACAGTGAAACTATACTCTTTGGAGTATAATCAGTCAAAGACATATTTGATGACAACTCTTTTCGTGGTAGGAAACATTCTTTTGCCACAGCTTTGCCATCTCTTTCATCAAGGTGGAATGATTTGGTTGCCCATCTATTTCTTTACCTTGGTAGGTGCTTACAAATACGGATGGAAAGTTGGCTTGCTTACTGCAATCGCTTCTCCGATTGTTAACTCTTTGTGGTTCGGAATGCCAGCTCCTGCCATGTTGCCGATCATTTTGATTAAATCGGTTATTTTGGCTTTGGCTGCAGGCTTTGCCGCAAAGAAATTTGGACGCATTTCCTTGCCTATTTTAATCGGAGTAGTACTAACTTATCAGATTTTAGGTATTTTTGCCGAGTGGGCTATAACAGGAAGTTTCTACGCTGCCGCCCAGGATTTCCGTTTAGGAATTCCGGGAATGGCGGTTCAGATTCTTTTGGGTTACGTTTTTATTAACTATTTAATTCGTAAATAATCATGACATTATTGTTTATTGGAGGCTTGGGTCTTCCTGAAATTCTTGTTATAGTTTTGGTTATTCTTCTTTTGTTTGGAGGAAAAAAGATTCCTGAATTAATGAAGGGAATCGGTAAGGGTGTCCGCAGTTTCAAAGATGGAATGAACGGAGTAGACGACAAACCTGAAGATAAAGCTGAGGCTGACAAGGCCAATACTGAAGATAAAAAATGACCGAAAAACAGACTTTTTGGGATCATTTGGATGAATTACGTAGCTGCCTCGTGAAAATCGTGGTGGCTACCGTTTTGTTGGGTGTAGTGGCCTTCTTTTTCAAAGACGAGCTCTTCACCGTCATTCTTGCACCCAAATATGACGATTTTGTCACTTATCGTCTGTTCGAGTCTATTGCAGCCCGTTTTTCTGTGCCGATGGATGGCTTGGATTTTCAGGTTTCTCTCATCAATACGGAGTTAGCTCAGCAGTTTATCGTTCATGTGAAGATGGCTATGTTTTGCGCTTTTTTGCTTGTCTCGCCGTATGCGTTGTATCAGTTGTTCAGATTCGTTTCTCCAGCTCTCTATTCTAACGAACGTAAATATGTAGTGCGTGTGGTTGGAGGCGGCTACGTCATGTTCCTTATGGGAGTGGCATTGAGCTATTTCCTTATTTTTCCGCTGACATTCCGCTTTTTAGGTACCTATCAGGTCAGTGCGGAGGTTCAGAATTTTATTTCGTTGTCGTCTTATATCGATACGCTGATGGTGCTTTGTTTCCTTTTGGGCATCGTTTTTGAAATCCCGATTTTGTGTTGGCTCTTTGCAAAGTTAGGCTTCTTGACGGCTGAATTTATGCGTCGCTATAGGAAACATGCTATTGTTATTGTTTTGATCGTTGCGGCTGTTATTACACCAACATCCGATGCCTTCACTTTGCTTTTGGTCTCGGGACCTATCTATCTGTTATATGAAGTCAGTGTTTTGATTGTTGCACATACAGAAAAGAATAGTGAATAAGTCGTAGTTTTTATAGAATATCTGACCTATTTGTTCTAAAATCTTTGCTTTTGTATTTCAGAATAGTAAAATAAAATTCACTGAGTTTTATAATTGTTTGTTGTGTAATATTTTAAAAGGCTAAATTTGTAGCATGATTAAATAAAAAAGAAACCTGTTTATATGGAAGAAAACATTTTAAAATACGAAGACGTAGAAAATAGAATAATAACGCTTCTTAATCAGAAAGTAATGGTAGATGCCGATGTGGCCGAGTTGTATGGCGTTGAAACAAAAGAAATAAATCAAGCCGTACGAAATAATCCAGATAAATTTCCTGTGGGTTATATCATTGATGCCACAAAAGATGAGAAATCTGAACTGGTCAAAATTTTTGACCGGTTCGATAGAATGAAACACTCAACTGTATTGCCTAAAGCTTTTACGGAAAAGGGCTTGTATATGTTGGCAACTATATTAAGAAGTCCTAAGGCAACAGCGACAACGATTGCAATTGTGGAGACATTTGCCAAAATACGTGAGTTATCACGAACCGTTATGGAGTTGTCTAATAGTTCAGATGAAAAACAGCAGAAGACGTTAATGCAGAAAGGGGGAGAACTTATCTCCGAGGTATTGGGAGATGAATTAAATACAACTGAGACAGAAAGTGAAATTGAGTTGAATTTTGCCGTTCTAAAGTTCAAACACACGGTAAAAAGGACGAAAGATAAATAAAGGACACGAACCGGTCGGAAAATTCGACCAGTTCGTTTTTTTGTTTTTAAATCGTAACCGGTCAAATTTTTTGACCAGTTGCATCCAAAAATCTCTGTGTCTCTCTGTGTCTTCTGTGTTACCTAAATTACTCATGTAAAAAATTTTTCATTAGAAGATTTCTTTATAAATTTGCGAATTGATAAAACTTAAGCAAAATGTGGGTATGGAGCGTGTGCATCATATCTGTTTAAAATATTTACGATGAATATCTCTTATAATTGGTTAAAGCAGTACGTCAACTTGGACATTGAGCCCGAAGAAGTATCTAAAATATTAACTTCCATTGGTTTGGAAGTTGGTGGAGTAGAAGAGGTGCAGACGATAAAAGGTGGTCTTGAAGGTTTGGTTGTAGGTGAAGTCTTGGAGGCCGAGAATCATCCTGATTCTGACCATTTGCATGTCGCTAAAGTCAATGTAGGACAAGGTGAGCCTTTGCAAATCGTGTGTGGAGCGCACAACTGTCGCGCAGGTTTGAAAACCATTGTTGCTACAATCGGTACTAAACTCTATTCTGGAGATGAGAGCTTTGCCATCAAACGTTCTAAACTTCGTGGCGTTGAGTCATTCGGAATGCTTTGCGCTGAAGATGAGATAGGAATCGGAACTAGTCATGACGGTATCATTGAATTGCCTGCCGATGCAAAAGTCGGAACTTTGGCAAAAGACTACTATAACGTAAAGAGCGATTATGTGATTGAGGTGGATATCACTCCAAACCGTATCGATGCAGCTTCACATTTCGGTGTGGCAAGAGATTTGGCTGCTTACTTCGCTTTGCATAATCCTAAATATACTTTGACTCGACCTGATGTCAGTGCATTCAAGGTAGACAATAAAAATAATCCTATCAAGGTTACGGTTGAGAATACAGACGCTTGTCCTCGTTATTCTGGCATATCTATTTCTGGTGTTACGGTTAAGGAGTCTCCAGAGTGGTTGCAGAACTACTTGCGTACAATCGGTCTTCGTCCAATCAACAATGTTGTCGATATCACAAACTACGTATTGCAATCTTTGGGTCAACCAATGCATGCGTTTGATGCTGACAAGATTTCAGGCAAACATATCATCGTAAAAACACTTGCTGAAGGTACTAAATTCACAACATTGGATGGCGTTGAGCGTACATTGAACGCTGCTGATTTGATGATCTGTGATGAGAAGGGCGGTATGTGTATCGCTGGTGTGTTTGGAGGCTTGGATTCAGGCGTTACCGAGACCACTAAGAACATTTTCTTGGAGAGTGCATACTTCAATCCGGTTTTTGTAAGAAAGACGGCTCGCCGTCATGGATTGAACACAGATGCTTCTTTCCGTTACGAGCGTGGTTGTGATCCAAACACTACCATCTTTATTTTGAAATTTGCAGCTCTTTTGGTTAAGGAACTTGCCGGCGGAACTATCTCTTCTGAGATTTTCGACAACTATCCGGTAGTTATGAAACCTTATCCAGTAGAGATCACTTATAGCAGAATCAACTCTTTGATCGGTAAGGAAATTACCAAGGACGAGGTTAAAACCATTTTGAAGGGATTGGAAATTGAGATCAAATCAGAGACAGAAGAGAGTCTCTCTTTGGATGTTCCAACTTATCGTGTGGATGTATTGAGAGACGTCGATGTTATTGAGGATATCCTTCGTATCTATGACTACAACAGAGTATTGCCAGACACTTCATTGAAGGCATCTTTGTCTTACTCTACAAGACCAGACAGCTACAAGTTGCAGAACCTTGTTTCTGAGCAGTTGACAGGTTGTGGTTTCCGTGAGATTTTGAACAACTCATTGACTAAAACAGCTTACTACGACGACTTGGAGAATTATCCAGCTGATCATTCCGTAATGGTGATGAATCCGTTGAGTGCCGATTTGAACTGCATGCGTCAGTCTTTGATCTTCGGTGGATTGGAAAGCATCGTTCGTAATGCCAACCGTAAGAACTCGGATCTTAAGTTCTACGAATTTGGTAACTGCTACTATTTCGATAAAACTAAGGAGTCTACAAAGGAAGCTCCTTTAGCTCCATATTCTGAAGATTACCACTTGGGTATATGGATTTCAGGTAACAAGACAGCACAGAGCTGGGTAATGAAACAAGAGAAATCATCTTTCTATCAGTTGCACGCATACGTTAACAACGTACTTTCTCGTTTGGGAATTGATTTGAAGAAGGTGATTGTGGGTGAGTACAGCGATAATCTTTTGTCTGAAGGTTTGACTATCAATACACCAACAGGACAGAGATTGGTTGTAATGGGAGTTGTATCAGACCAGTATCTTAAGAAGTTTGACATCGACAACGACGTGTTCTTTGCTGATATCAACTGGAACAATGTATTGTCAGCCATTAAGAAGTTCAAGGTGTTTGCCACAGATATCTCTAAGTTCCCAGAGGTTAAGAGAGACTTGGCTTTGTTGATCGACAAGTCAATTGCTTTTGATGAAATCGTTCAGATAGCAAGAGAGACTGAGCGTAAGTTGTTGAAGGATGTTTATTTATTTGATGTTTACGAAGGAAAGAATTTGGAGGCTGGCAAGAAGTCTTACGCAGTTACATTTATCCTTCAGGATGAGAACAAGACTTTGAATGATGTCCAGATTGACGGAATCATGAAGAAGTTGATCAAGAACTACGAAGATAAGTTAGGTGCTAAAATAAGATAGAAATAATAAAATAAGCATACTTTTTTATGGGAAGAGCGTTTGAATATCGTAAAGCAAGAAAGCTGAAACGTTGGGGCAACATGGCCCGTACATTTACTAAAATAGGTAAGGAAATAGCTATAGCAGTAAAGGCCGGAGGTGGCGACCTAGATGGAAATCCACGTTTACGTGTTTTAGTACAGAATGCCAAGGCAGCTAACATGCCTAAGGAGAATGTAGAACGTGCAATCAAAAAGGCTCTATCCAAAGACCAAGAAGATTACAAGGAGATCATATACGAAGGATACGGACCTGCCGGAATCGCTATTTTGGTGGAGACCGCTACAGACAACGGTACAAGAACCGTAGGTAACGTTCGTAACTATTTTAACAGAAACGGCGGTAACTTGGGTACTTCCGGTAGTTTATCTTTCATTTTCGATCACAAGAGCGTGTTCAAAATTGCTCCAAAAGAGGGTGTTGACATTGAGGAGTTGGAGTTGGAGTTGATCGATTATGGAGTTGATGAGATTGATCAGGAAGAGGACGGCATTATCTTGTATGGTTCTTTTGAGTCATTCAACAAGATTCAGAAGTATTTGGAGGACAATGGTTTCGAGATTACAAGTGCTGAGTTCGAGTATATCCCTAACGATTTGAAGGAGGTTACTGCTGAGCAGCGTGAAGCCGTTCAGAAGATCCTTGACAAATTGGAGGACGATGAGGATGTACAGAACGTATATCACAACATGAAGGAAGACGAGGACGAGGAATAGTCTTGGTCTTTTTGATAAATATAAAAATCTCCGTCAGATCTCTTTTCTGGCGGAGATTTTTTTTTTCGGAGAGAATGATGGATTTATAGATGGGTTGTGAAAATGATTTTTGTTTTCTATTATCCGATTCTTCGATTCTCGTCGGATCTGAACCGGTACATTCCTGTTTCGTAGGAGATGCGACCTAATACAATCCATTTGTTTAGTTTTTTTTCTTCAGCCCATTGGGTATATTCTTTTTGGATTGTTATTGGATTGAGCCGTACTTTAGGAGACTTTTTCCATTCAATATTGGGTATCAGTGCATTTGTGGCGAATTCATTGGCTTCTTTTTCTTCTGGACTTTCATTGTCGTAGTCTGGTATACTCAATTTGTAATCACTTTCTGTTCCATCCAGATAATGAAGATAAATATGCCCTATCTCATGCAAAAGAGCAAAAGCAAAGTTGTCAATTCTATCGTATCTTTTTGTTAATACGATATAAGGAGTTCCATTCTCAATAAATGAATATCCATCAACGGAAGCTTTGTCTACTTTTTCTTCAATGCAGAAGACAATGCCATTCTCTGATAGTATATAATGAATAAGTTCTATAGTGTTTGTGTTTTTGTGTAGTATCTGCGACAAGTTTTTAATAAGTACATCTCTATTCCCTACAGAAAAAGAACCTGTTGCGTTTTGTTTCCTTGCTGTTGTTTCTGCTAATATTTTCCAAGTCATGAGCATACGAGGATCTTGTCCCGTTTTTGAAGATTTTTTAAACATTCCTTCGACTTCCATCTGTAACTCTGCAGGTTCTGGAATTAAAGCTTGTTCTTTGAAATATCTGATTTTTTCTACTGCGGATTGCATTGTTAAAAAGAATCTTTTTAATAAAGTTTTCACGTCAAATATTTCATCGTAAAGCTTAAGACTATTGATGGCCGATTGTTCTTCTACACTTTTTTCTTCTGTTTTTCGCAGATTGTATTCATATTGGGTTTGGAGATTGACTAAAGATACAGATGAAATGCCTAAAACATCTTCTATTTTATCTGCAATGCTTTTGGTCATAGGTCTCTTGCACTTAATTAATTCATTAAGATGAGATTTCTGCATCCCTATCATTTCTGCAAAGTCCTTTTGGGAGATTTCTCTTTCTTCCAATTCATACTTTAATATTGTACCTGGATGTGTTGTCATCCATGAGGTAATGTTTTTATTTTTTGTTGCCATAATGATCTTCGTTTATTTCAATCAGTGCTATTTCTAATCCATCTTCAGTCTCTTTGAATAACAATCGCTCAACTCTGTTGTTAAGTATTCTCACGGAACTTAAAGATATATGTTTCAATTCTTCGTAATGTAAAAAACTGTATTGTTTCAAATCTGATACATTTTCGACAGATGCCATCAAATTATAAATGTTAGTCAGCTTTATGACAAACTTTTTGTCACGTGATAGCTTTTTATATTTCCCTCCGTTTGTCCCTGTTGTTATGAGTTCAAACAGATCTTTGTCCAATATTGTAATTTTTAACATGCAATATATCTGAACTTTTATTAGTTTACAAAAATGGCAATAATTCCCTATTATGTGGAATTTTTTGTGTTAAAAATAGATGCGTTGTTAACTTTTTGTTAATTCTAAATTCGATTTATAATAAGATTTAATGGCATAGTCTTATTTGTTCTTATTGTAAAGATCAAATGGAGCTTTTATTTTAACTCGGCCCTACATTTGCTACTTTTTCGCAAAGAGATTATATTTGTATAATAATTAGGGTCGTCTCTTTGGCCTGAATTTTTATTTTAAATAAGAAAAACAATATGACAAATTTCATTGATCTTGTTACGTCAAGAAGAAGTATAAGAAAATATGAGGACCGCCCAGTAGAGAAGGAGAAGGTTCAGCAGATATTGAAAGCCGCATTGATGGCTCCATCATCAAAGAGATGTACTCCTTGGCAATTCGTTGTGATAGATGATAAGGAGAAATTACAGAAACTCTCTGTTTGCCGTGAAATGGGCTGCAAATTCATGGAAGGCGCACCTTTGGCTATTGTTGTATTGGCAGAGGAGGAGAAGAGCGACGTTTGGGTTGAGGATGCTACTATCGCAGCTATCATGATACAGTTGCAGGTTGAGGATCTCGGATTGGGTTCTTGCTGGATGCAGGTTCGTAACCGTAAGAAGGACGAGAACTTGACTACAGAGGATTACATCAAGGAAATCATCAATGCTCCTGCCGGGTTAAAGGTTGAGTGTGTGATCGGTATAGGTTACAAGGCTGAGGAGAAGAAACCTTTCGATGAGACTCGTCTTCAGTTGGATAAAATCCACTATAATAATTTTTAAGTAGAATCTGTTATTTAATTCATTGCATGAAAGATTTATTTTCCAATAAATTGTCGTGGGGTGTGACTTTGATTTTCTTTGGTCTTTTGTTTTTGATCAAAGAACTTCATGTGTTGCCTGCTGGACTTGCCGAAGAGGCTTTCAGCCTACGAAACTTTCCGCTTTATGCGGGCATTATTTTCTTGGCAACAAAGAGCTACAAAGCATCCATCATATTTTTTGCGGTAGCCATTATCCTACGATTGGATCAGATTATAGATTTGACTCGTAGTCTGTCACATTACATTTGGCCATTGCTTTTGGTTGTTGCTGGTGTGATATTGCTTTTAGCCAGAAAGGGTAAGAAATGAGTGATTTAAAAATCTGCATCATCGGTAGCGGAAATGTTGCAACGCAGATGGGCTTGGCATTGTCACGCAAATGGCAGATTGTTGAGGTTTATAGCCGTACGGAGGCATCTGCATCTGTTTTGGCTAGTAAGTTGGGTTGCACATTCACTACAGATATCAAGAACCTTACGGATGATGCAGATGTTTATATCTGTTCGGTGAAGGATTCTGTATTGGGCGATTTGTTGCCCCAGAAGAACTTTAAAGGCAAGATTCTTCTGCACACGGCAGGAAGTCTTCCGATGTCAGTCTTGGCTAATTATACAGATAATTTCGGTGTTCTTTATCCATTGCAGAGTATTTCAAAGGCGCGCGAGTTGGATTTCTCCAAAGTGCCGCTTTTGGTTGAGGCTAGCAACGAAGAGACTTTATCTGTAGTAAAAACCATAGCGAATGGAATTAGTAACTCCGTTTATGATGTTACTTCTGAAGAGAGGGGTAAGGTTCATTTGGCAGCTGTCTTTGCAAGCAACTTTACCAATCATATGTACGACATAGCCGGAAGCTTGTTGGCTGACTCTAATCTTCCTTTCGATCTTCTTTTGCCGATAATAGACGAGACAGCCTCAAAGGTTCATCTGATGCCGCCATCAAAAGCTCAGACAGGTCCGGCCATTCGTTACGACCGTAATGTGATCGACAAACATCTGAATATGATTACAGACGAGCGTGTGAAGAGAATTTATGAGCTGGTGACGGAAGATATTCATGAGAGTCTGAAGGATAAAAAATAAGAGCTGTTGCCCCTTGAGTCTTGCGATGCGAGTAAGCGGATAGAGGACAATTAAATGGATTGAATTATGTTTAAAGAGAATTTGAAGAATATCAAGGCATTTGCCTTTGATGTGGATGGAGTCTTATCTTCGGATAGAGTCTCTTTGCATCCCAATGGTGAACCGATGCGTGTAGTTAATATCAAGGATGGTTATGCCATTCAGCATGCGGTAAAGCGAGGTTTCCCGATCGCCATCATTACGGGAGGCAGAACCAATTCTGTGCGGATGCGTTTTGAGGCTTTAGGTGTAAAGGACATTTATATGTCTTCTGCCTATAAGATGAGAGACTTCTTGGATTTTGCACAGAAGAATGGTTTGGACCCTTCTGAAATCCTTTACATGGGTGACGATATCCCGGATTTTGAGGTGATGAAGCATTGCGGATATCCTTGTTGCCCCAATGATGCAGCAGCTGAGATCCGTGAATTGTCCTGCTACATTTCGCCTAAAGATGGTGGCCGTGGCTGTGCTCGAGACGTTATCGAGCAGGTCTTGAAAGCCCAAAACAAATGGATGGACAACTCCGAAGCTTTTGGTTGGTAACTTTGCACCAAAACTAAATAATAAAGACGTCTCGATCATGGGGCGTCTTTTTTTCGCTATGAATTAACCTAATCAATCGAATTTCTAATCAAACGAGATGCGATTCGGGAAATCTCCTACCAGGATTGCTTGCTTCCAGCAAGCGAATGTTTCACACATATATAGGAATTTTATACGCCTAAATCTTTCACCAACCTTCGGTGGCAATTCGAAGACACCACGGTGTGACGTCTCTATACCAAGATGCATGGCTCGGTACCGAATGTTTGACTCTAACTCAAGGTCTTTCTAAATGAAAATAGGCCGTGGAATCCACAGCCTATTTTTTATTTAGAATTTCAGATGAATTATTTCAACTCATCCAAAGCTTTCTTGATTCTATTGAATGCCTCTACCAATTTCTCATCAGCAGTAGCGTAAGACATGCGGATGCATTTAGGAGCTCCGAAAGAGTCGCCATCTACACAAGCAACGTGTGCCTCTTCCAAAAGGTACATGGTCAAATCAGAAGAATTGTTAATCTTAGATCCCTTAGAAGTTGTCTTTCCGTAGTATGAACTACAATCAGGGAACAAGTAGAAAGCTCCCTTAGGTACGTTGATCTTGAATCCGGAAATCTCTTTAGCCATCTTGACAACCAAGTCACGTCTGCGCTCAAATGCCTGACGCATCTCCTCAACGCAACTCTGATCACCTGTATAAGCAGCCTCTGAAGCTTTTTGAGTGATAGAACAAGGTCCTGATGTATATTGTCCTTGTAGATTGTTGCATGCAGAAGCGATCCATTGTGGAGCTGCAATCCATCCAAGACGCCATCCTGTCATTGCGTAACCTTTAGAAACACCGTTGACGATGATTACACGGTCCTTGATCGCATCAAATTGAGCAATGCTCTCATGTTTTCCTATGTAGTTGATGTGTTCGTAGATCTCATCTGCGATGACAAATACGTTAGGATGTTTCTCTATGACCTGAGCCAATCCCTTCAACTCCTCTTTAGAGTAAACGCTACCTGTAGGGTTGGAAGGTGAGCAAAGGATCAATGCCTTTGTCTTAGGAGTGATAGCGGCTTCCAATTGAGCAGGAGTTATTTTGAAATCCTGATCCAAACCAGCTTCTACGATTACGTTTGTTCCCTCTGCTAATTTCACCATTTCGATGTAGCTTACCCAATATGGAGCAGGAACGATAACTTCGTCTCCTTTATTAATAAGGCAAAGTATTGTGTTGCAAACAGATTGTTTTGCACCATTAGAGCAAACGATCTGTTCTGGCTTATATTCTAGATTGTTTTCCTTCTTAAGTTTTTCGACGATAGCTTTTCTTAAAGCTGGGTAACCAGGAACTGGAGAATAGAATGAAAAATTGTTGTCAATAGCCTTCTTTGCAGCTTCCTTTATGTGGGTTGGTGTATTGAAATCTGGTTCTCCTACACTAAGATTGATTACATCAATACCCTGAGCCTTCAATTCATTACTCTTCTGTGACATGGCAAGAGTTGCTGAAGGTGACAATGCTGCTAAACGAGCTGAAACTTGATTCATTTTTGTTATCCTTAAATTAATAATTCATCTTTCGTTATCGGAATGCAAATTTACGATAATAATATATACAAATCAAGATGTAAAATCAAAAAAAGTGTCAAATAGTCAAAACTTATTTGGAAAATTGATTCAAATAGTAAAAGTTTAAGTTCGTTTTGCTATCAAAAAGTTATATAAATTTGGTAAAACCCTATATTTGAACTTCAATCAGCTCTGTTTTTTGTCAAATATGGAACTTCTCATAATATTTTTGTTATATTTGCGGAATGTTTAGATATCATGAATACATTGATGTCTGACAACTTAATTATGGTATAATTGTAACTAAAAAATATAATGAAAACAGATATTATTCTCTGTGGAGTTGGAGGACAAGGAATCTTGTCTATAGCAGCAGTGATAGGTGAGGCTGCCGTAAAGAACAATTTATATATGAAGCAGGCAGAGGTTCACGGAATGAGCCAACGTGGTGGTGACGTCCAATCTAACCTTCGTATTTCTGATAAGCCTATCGCTTCTGATTTAATCGCTTTAGGTCAGGCAGATTTGATCGTCTCCCTTGAACCTATGGAGTCGTTGAGATATCTTCCTTATTTGAAGGAGGATGGTTATGTCGTAACAAGTAATGTTCCGTTGGTGAATATTCCTGATTACCCAGAGACAGAGGATGTTTTGAAGGCTGTGAAAGCGATTAAGAATCACGTTATTTTCGACGTAGACAAAACTGCTAAGGATTTGGGTTCTGCTCGTGTTGCCAACATCGTTATGTTGGGTGCTGCAGCTCCTTTCTTAGGCATTGCATACGATAAGATAGAAGAGGGTATCCGCTCTATTTTCGGAAGAAAAGGTGAGGAAATCGTGAATATGAACTTGAAGGCTTTGGAAGCTGGTCGCATAATATCTGATAGCTTCAAGAAATAAAGAATAACCAATTGGACGATATCTGAATTCTTTCGTAAAGGAGAATTTGGATCTCGTCTTTTTTGCGATTATAATTTTAGTTTTAACAATCAGATCAAAAAGAAAATCCGTTGCTCGTTGGTCGTTTATGAAGATGCAAACGGTATAAGGTAATAATCGAGAATCGATTAACGCTTAACGAGAACGCTTTGATCAATTAATCCCATTTAGAATATGATTCAGAGAATACAGACCCTCTATCTTTTGATAGTGCTCATTCTCACTTCGTTTGTATTGGCTTGTCCTTTGATAGAACTCTTCAATGATACGGCTGGTTTATATGACCTCCGTGTGTTGGGTGTTTATCAGAACAGTGAACTTTTATATTGCACTTGGCCTTTGTTGGTGTTGGCTATCTTTAACCAGTTATTGACATTGGGCTCTATTTTCATATTTAAGAACAGAATACTACAGATGCGCATGTGCATGTTGAATATCCTTTTGTTCATCGGCTTTTGCGTGATGTTTGCAGTTTACGCATGGATCTGTACGGAGAAGTTCACAGCATCTATT
>JALNVE010000031.1 GCA_023227695.1 Paludibacteraceae bacterium | reverse complement strand
TCCGAACACAGTTCAGGGGCGTGGCAGACGTGAAGTTTTTCATGTACAGGCTTGCCAAACTTTATTCTTGAATCTGGGGATTCTTGTCCTTGTACCAACCCCACCTATCCGCTGATCCAAAATTAAAACAAAACAAGCCTCCTAAAAACAAAAAAGACAGATATAAATATCTGTCTTTTTTAATGTGTGATCGAGATGGGATTCGAACCCATGACCCACAGCTTAGAAGGCTGTTGCTCTATCCAGCTGAGCTACCCGACCATCCTCATTTGTGACTGCAAAGGTATAGCTATATCCGCTCTTTTGCAAGTCCTAAAGGCAAAAAATTAACCTATTACCTTAAAAAATTGTCTTTTTTGTTCAATTAGCTCAATCTAGTTTCTTAACAATCTATTATTCAAGCAAATCTTTATAATCGAGATGAATTAGCTTATTCCTGTTTTTTACATTAGAACGGATAACCAATAGCAAAATGGAATGCAAAGTCGTCAGACCAGTTCAAACCTTCAAATCTCCAGCATTCACCTTGAGGCAAAGATGGATCATACGCCTTTACTCCAAGATCAAAACGTAGCAAGAAAAAGTTAAAATCAAAACGCAAGCCCAATCCGTATGCCAATGCTATTTCATTGTAAAACTTATCAAACCGGAAATAACCCTTAGATTGTGATTCATATTCACGAATGGTCCAAACATTTCCGGCATCAACAAAGGCTGCCATCTCAATTTTCCAGAACAACTTGGAACGATACTCTATATTCAGGTCTAACTTTATATCACCAGATTGCTTTACGAAATCATCTTTATCATCGGAAAAGTAACTTCCAGGGCCCAAGGTACGGACAGACCAACCCCTCACACTATTAGCACCTCCACTAAAAAAACGCTTCTCAAAAGGAACGATCTGAGCGTTTCCGTATGGATAGGCTATTCCGAATCCCAAATGATAAACAATCCTGTTTTTTCGGTCTATGTACTTGTTTTCGGAAATGCTTATCTCGGCTTTTGCATATTGAGAATAAGTTATTCCAGCAATCTCATAATAACCATCTTCATTGGTTGACTCATTCGTCAGTTTATTCACGCCATAAAGCAGATTACCTGCACTCTCGAACGCAAACTTGAAATAGGTCTTATGAAGAGCTTTCTGGTTTTGTTGATTATCATAAACCACAGAGAAACCAGAACTCAAGATGAAGTGATCCGAGTAACTATCACGCAAAACAGAATATTTCGGTGCACTGTACAGCGCGTCAAAATCAGGATGCGTATTAATGTTGACATAGTTCAAATCGACAACATCAAAGCAGTATCTGTAATATCTACGCATGTTCCAAAGATAACGCATAGCTAAAGTCGAAGAAGTCTTTTCGTATGTATTGGGGCGCGTCTGATAATTTGCTCCCAAGCTAAACTCTGTCTGAGCATTAATTCTTTGTCTGAAACTCCTATTAACAAATGGGAGCATGAAACGAGGAAAGTTCAAACTCAACTCTCCACCTACATCCATCGTATGTTCACTCAAGATATTTGTAATTCCAGAATAAGCCTCCTGAGCATATCGTCCTTTCAGACTTAAAAGCTCCGAACCTCTGAAAACATTTTTATGCTGATAACCTCCGTTTAATGCAAATCCCAAATCACCCCAAGAGTTGGTACCCTCCAAATCAAGAGAGAAAGACTGAGACTTAGCAGGACTGATCAGCACGAAACAATCCAACTGATCCTCATCGTTCAGAAGGTTCACAAACTGAATATTCGTGGATCTTACCGCACCCAACGAATTAAGATGAGAATAGGTCCTATCGACAAAGAAACTACTATAAGGCAGACCTGGATAAATTCGGACCTCATCATCCAAAACCTTTGGTCGGAAAAGAGGCCTATCTTCGTACAAAATATTCATTGATGGCCTAAACTTCAACGTATCATATTGTGTTGAAGGATTATATACAGACCTCGAATCTTTCAATGTGAGGACATTCACATTTCTGATGGTATATTTATGGTGATGACTCTCCTCTACCGAACCATCAGGCAACGTAACCATATAAGGCTTCAGATTAAGGCAAATGTCCACCTCATGGGTTCCCCATGTACTATCAGCCGTATAAGAGAGATAATCCTTATTGAAATAGTAATAACCCCTACGTTTCAACATTTGGTCGATACGTTCACGTTCATCATCCAAAACGTCCGTATCGAAAAGCATTCCCTGTTTTAACAAAGATTCTTTCTGTCCAAATTCAGAATAAATAGAATCAATCTGAGGATCTGCAGAAAAATTATATGAAACATTCCTCACCTTATAAGGCTCATTCGTCTTAAGATAATAGGTCAGTTTTACCTTCTTATTGTGTTTATACTCAGGCCAAGCTTTCACTTTTGCGTTTATATAACCCTTTGTCTGTAAAAACTTCTCTAATTCCGATTCTGATTTTTCCGTCAAATAAGGTTCGTAAATCACAGGAGGTTCTCCAATTTTACGAAACTGTCTATTTCTCCATTTGGTCGAATCCTTTCCTGACATGTTATACAATGAAAGATATAGCTTATACAAACCAAAAACTTTGAAGTTCGGTTCCTGACGAAGATAGGTTTTCAACTCAGTCTCTGCAAAATCTTTATTATCAGAGACAAACTCAACCTTATCCAACATATAGCTGCCTTCTGGGACATAACGAGTAGATGAGCATGAAGACAAGATCCATGCTATCAATAAAAAAAGAATTAAATCAACCCGATTTTTCAAAATGCCCATCGTATTAGTACAGTATTTTCATTCGAAACACAGCAAAAAACAATTGTTATTCACCATTCAATCTAATTTACAAAGATAAGTCTTTCGTGTTGAGTTAAAACACTACATATATATTAAAATTTATGTATTTATCACATGTCCAGTCCCTATTTTTGTTAATTTTGCATTCAACGAAAAATTTAAATGCAATAACGACTTAAAAATCCATTTAAAATGACACTTATAAAATCCATTTCAGGTATTAGAGGTACCATTGGTAGTAGTGCAGGAGAAGGCCTTAGCCCTCTTGACATCGTGAAATTCACTACAGCTTACGGAACTTGGATCAAAAAAAATAGCAGCGTAAAAAATCAGACGGTAGTAGTAGGACGTGATGCCCGCATTTCTGGCGAGATGGTAGACTATCTTGTAACAGGAACCCTTATGGGTATAGGTATGAACGTGGTCAACATAGGGTTGGCTTCTACCCCAACAACTGAAATCGCTGTTCAAAAAGAGGGAGCATGCGGAGGTCTCATCCTTACCGCGAGTCACAACCCCAAACAATGGAACGCACTCAAGCTTCTTAACGAACACGGAGAATTCCTTAGCGACAAAGATGGCAAAGAGGTTTTGGCCATCGCAGAAAAAGGAGACTTCTCTTTTGTAGAGGTTGACGAATTAGGAAAAGTAACCAGAAAAGACAACTACAACGAAATACACATCAACGATGTGCTCAACCTTAAATTGGTTGACGTCGATGCCATCAAGAAGGCAAACTTCAAAGTTGCTATCGACTGTGTTAACTCAGTAGGCGGTATCATACTTCCTGAGTTGCTTGAGAAATTGGGCGTCAAGAACGTGATCAAGCTCAACTGCGAGCCAACAGGAAACTTCGCTCACAACCCAGAGCCACTTCCTGCTCACTTGACAGACATCTCCAACCTCATCAAGAAGGAGAAAGCTGATGTTGGTTTTGTTGTCGACCCTGACGTTGACCGTTTGGCTATGATCTGCGAGGATGGTGAGATGTTCGGAGAAGAGTACACTTTGGTTTCTGTTGCAGACTACGTTCTTTCAAGCACTCCAGGAAATACAGTTTCCAACCTCAGTTCTACTCGAGCATTAAGAGACGTAACACGCAAACACGGAGGCGTATACAACGCAGCTGCTGTTGGTGAGGTTAACGTAGTAACCAAGATGAAAGAGACTAACACCGTTATCGGTGGTGAAGGAAACGGTGGAGTTATCTACCCTGAAAGCCACTACGGCCGCGACGCTCTCGTTGGCATCTCTTTGTTCCTTTCTTTGTTGGCAAAGAAGAAGATGAAGGTATCTGAACTCCGTAAAACTTATCCTGAGTATTATATCTCAAAGAACAAGATCCAGTTGACTCCAGAGATTGATGTAGACGGTGTTTTGAAAGCAATGAAGGAGAAATACAAAAACGAGGAGGTTAACGACATCGACGGCGTAAAAGTTGACTTTGCTGACAAATGGGTACACCTTCGTAAGTCAAACACAGAGCCTATCATCCGTATCTATTCAGAGGCATCATCTATGAAAGAGGCAGATGCATTAGCAAACAAGATTATAGATGAGATCAAAGAGATTGCAGGAATTTAATCGATAGATTATAAACATAGAGCCGTGTCTATGACATGGTTTCTTTCTAAAGATAATAAAACTAAAGGGGCTGAATCAATGATTCAGCCCCTTTAGTTTTATTTAGAATTCCAATTTACCATTTCCTGATATAAACGGTTTGACCCACTTCTGGAACACTACCCTTCTTTACCTTGTTGTACCAACGGATCTCCCATTTTCGAAGACCAAATTCTTTGGCAATAGATTCGTAAGTATCTCCTCTTGAGGCAATAACAGCCTTGCGGCCTTCTACTTTCACCACTTTATGATTTGTTCCAACTGGAATTGAACCCATCGAACTTTCAGATAAATAATTATCCTCAACCTTAACCTCATCCTCTTTCTTCTGTTTATCATCGCTATTTGAAGAGTCGTTGCCCGATGCCGTATCGTACTTGGTCAACTCATAGGTCTCAATCAGAGTTATCAAACGGTCTGCATACTTAGGATCTGTAGCATAACCGCATTGTTTCAAACCTTTAGCCCATCCTTTGTAATCGGTGATTTCTAACTCAAACAAAGAGGCATAACGTGGCATCTTCAAGAACTTTGAGTGATCTTCGAAAGATTCTTCTGCCTTCGCATATTTACGGAAACAGTCATCCTTTATATCGTCATCATGGTATACCTTATCGCCTGTCCAATCATAACATTTGATTCCAAAATGGTTGTTGCTCTGTCTGGTCAACTCACTGTTGCCTGATCCAGACTCCAAAATACCCTGAGCCAAAGTGATACTTGCAGGGATGCGATGCTGCTGCATCTTATCTATTGCAATGCTTTTATATTTTTCAATATAGTCTAATGTTGCCTGATTACGTTTTGTCTGGGCAAATAGTATGGAAGAGAAAAGGCAAAATGCCAATATGAAGACGCTTCTTTTATTCATTACTACAAATTAAGATTTTTGCAAAATTAGCTAAACTTTATCGTACTAACCAATTAGAGAGATAAGTTTTTTCCTAAATTTGTATACAAACGGAATTGTTGAAAGAGTTATTTAACAAATATGATTATGAGAAAAGAAACATATACGGTCGAAGTGGAAATTTTAGAATGGTCAGAACTCGGAAGCGAGGTTCAAAATATCATCTCCAAAGCAAAATCAAATACAGAAAGAGCCTATTCTCCCTACTCTAAATTTTCGGTAGGAGCAGCCGCTCTTCTCGAAAACGGGAAAATCATAGACGGAAACAACCAGGAGAACATGGCCTATCCTAGCGGACTTTGTGCCGAACGCATTGCGGTTTTCTCAGCAGGCGCTTTATTTCCAAATGAGCCGATAAAAATTCTTGCCATCGCTGCTCAAACAGGCGGAAATTTCACTGACGAACCCGTTACCCCTTGCGGTGGTTGCAGACAAGTTCTCTCAGAGCAAGAGATGCGTCAGAAAAAAGAGATGGACATTTATCTCTACGGAAAAAAGAAGATCTATCACATCAAGGGTGCGAATAAGCTGATGCCGTTGTCGTTTTCATTCTAGAATCCGTTAATCGTTGAGCGTTGCTCGTTACTCGACTTAAACGTTTATAACGTTACAAACGAATAACGATAAACGAATAACGAGCAACGAAAAAAAGAGAGATGCAGAATCTGCACCTCTCTTTTTATTTGATATATGACTAATCAATTAGTTACCCATTTCAGAAAGGAACTTGATACGAACCAAACGAATCTCCTCTTCTGTATAATCCTCTGCACCTAGCTCCTCTACAGCGTCTTTGATATCGTCAGACTCAGCCTCTTTGAAGTAATCAAATACCTCATCGATGCGATCTTGATCCATGATTTGATTCAAAAAATAATTGATATTAATTTTTGTTCCCGAATAGACGATAACCTCGATTTCATCCAAAAGTTCACCGAATTCCAATCCTTTAGACTCTGCAATATCGTCCAAAGCAATCTTCCTATCAATAGCCTGGATAATAGACACCTTCAACTTAGATTTGTTAGCGACAGAACGTACTCTCAAATCTTCCGGACGTTCAATCTCATTTTCTTGAACGTGAGTACGAATCAACTTCACGAAATCTTCACCGAAACGTTTTGCCTTACCAGCTCCTACGCCAGGAATGTTCTGTAACTCATCCAAAGTAATTGGATAAGTAGTTGCCATAGCTTCCAAAGAAGGGTCTTGGAAAATCACGAAAGGAGGCAAGCCCAATGTCTTTGACATCTTCTTTCTCAAGTCCTTCAACATGGAGAAAAGTTCTGGATCTACAGCACAAGAGCCGCCTTTCAATGGAACTTCATCCTCCAACTCCTCTTCTTCTTCACTCTCATCAGTTATCTGGAACGACTTTGGTTTTGCCAAGAATGCTTTGCCCGCCTTGGTTATCTTCAATATACCATAGTTCTCTATATCTTTTGTGATATAACCTTCGAACATGGCCTGTTGAATAACTGTTTGCCAAGTGCGTTCACTCTCTTCTTTTCCTTCACCAAAAGTATCGAGTTTGTCATGACCATAAGACAATACATCAGAAGTCTCATTACCCATAACCACATCAATCACATGTTCCGTCTTAAATTTCTCGTTCAACGCTATGATGGTTTCTAAAACCGTACATAGAAACTCTTTCCCTTCCACTTGTTTCTTAGGATTTAAACAATTATCACAAATACCACAATTTTCTTCTGTATATTCCTCACCAAAATAGTGAAGCAGCACCTTTCTCCTACAAAAAGAAGATTCGGCGTAAGCGGCCGTTTCCAACAAAAGCTGTTTTCCTATCTCCTGTTCTGCCAAAGGCTTACCCTGCATAAACTTCTCAAGTTTCTGCAAGTCTTTCTTCGAATAGAAAGCGATGCATTGACCTTCGCCGCCATCTCTGCCGGCACGACCCGTTTCCTGATAGTAGCCCTCCAAACTCTTTGGAATGTCATAGTGTATGACGTAACGTACATCCGGTTTGTCTATTCCCATTCCGAAAGCTATCGTAGCCACAATCACATCTACCTTCTCCATCAGGAAGCTATCCTGATTGCCAGAACGTGTAGAGCTGTCCATTCCCGCATGATAAGCCAAGGCATTAATGCCGTTTACTCTAAGAGTCTCGGCCAACTCCTCCACCTTCTTACGGCTCAGACAATATATGATTCCGGATTTACCTTCTTGTGTCTTTATATACTTAATGATCTCCCTGTCAATATCATCTGCCTTAGGACGAACCTCGTAATAGAGATTAGGTCTGTTGAAAGATGATTTAAACACAGTTGCATCTGTCATGCCTAAGCTCTTCTGAATGTCATGCTGCACCTTTGGCGTTGCAGTTGCCGTCAAAGCAATCACAGCGGCATTCTGTCCTATTTCACTGATGATAGGACGGATTCTCCTGTATTCAGGACGAAAGTCATGACCCCATTCCGAAATACAATGAGCCTCATCTACAGCATAAAAAGATATCTTAATCTGTCTCAAAAACTCTACGTTTTCCTCCTTTGTAAGTGACTCTGGAGCCACATAAAGCAGTTTAGTTTTGCCTTTTATAATATCAGCTTTGACATTGTCTATGGCAGCTTTCGACAACGAAGAGTTTATGAAATGTGCAATTCCATCTTCTTCACTAAAGTTTCTCATTGCATCGACCTGATTCTTCATCAAGGCTATCAACGGCGAAATGACAATCGCGGTACCCTCCATCATAATAGATGGCAACTGATAACATAGAGACTTACCGCCTCCTGTTGGCATCAACACGAATGTATCTTTTCCTTCCAGAACATTACGAATTATAGCCTCCTGGTTTCCCTTGAAGGTATCAAATCCGAAATGCAATTTCAGTTGCTCCGTAAGTTCATTACTATTTACCATAAGGACGTTCTTTTATATACCGAACAATGAACCGCACCATACGGCAGCTTTTTGAGTGTGGGCGCAAAAGTATATACTCTCACTCCATATTCACAATTTTTTTAACAAAAAAAATCAAGCTGCCTTCAATTTTTCAATATTTGCCTTCTTCATTTTTTCTTCTGCATATTCCAAAGTAACATGCATTTTTTTCTCTTTTGAAGATGGCATCTCGTACATCACATCAATCATTATTGTTTCCACAATGGAGCGTAGGCCTCTGGCACCTAGTTTGAACTCGATTGCCTTGTCTACGATAAACTCAAAGACAGCCTCATCGAAAGATAAAGCAATGCCGTCCATTGCAAATAATTTCATATATTGCTTTATGATCGAATTCTTAGGTTCTGTAAGGATTCTGCGCAAAGCGGCTCTGTCCAACTGGTCTAAATGACATAACATTGGCAGACGACCGATAATCTCAGGGATCAAACCGAATGACTTCAGATCCTGAGGAGCTACATATTGCAACATGTTATTTGCATCATACGTGCCTTGAACCTTTGCAGCCGCATATCCAACCACTTTTGTATTAAGACGGTTAGCGATCTTACGATCTATTCCGTCAAATGCTCCACCACATATAAAGAGAATGTTCTTAGTGTTTACTGGAATCATCTTCTGATCCGGATGTTTTCGTCCACCTTGAGGCGGAACATTGACAATAGAGCCCTCCAACAACTTCAAAAGACCTTGTTGAACGCCCTCTCCACTTACATCTCTAGTGATTGAAGGATTGTCGCCTTTCCTTGCTATCTTATCAATCTCATCGATAAAAACAATACCTCTCTCGGCTGCTTCCACATTGTAATCAGACACCTGCAACAAACGGGTAAGAATGCTTTCGATATCCTCTCCTACATAGCCAGCTTCTGTCAGAACCGTAGCATCAACAATGGTAAAGGGCACATGCAATCTCTTGGCAATTGTCTTTGCCAACAAAGTTTTACCTGTTCCCGTAGGACCCACCATAATGATGTTCGACTTTTCTATCTCCACTCCATCGTCATCAGCCTTCTGCATCAGACGTTTGTAATGGTTATAAACGGCCACAGACAAAGTCTTCTTGGCCGACTCCTGACCAATAACATACTGATCAAGAAAATCTTTTATCTCTATCGGCTTGGGTAGCTCCTCTTTTTTCAAGGAGAACTTTGAAGATTGATTCTTCAAGACACCTTCTTTCAAAATACCGTATGCCTGCTCCACACAGAAATTACAGATAAATCCATCCATGCCCGTGATCAACAAGTCGGTCTCTTTCTTAGTTCTTCCGCAAAAGCTACACCTTTCTACTGTTTTTGCCATTGTTTAATTATCAATTAATAGTACAGGAAACTCACCTTTATTTTTTCTGACGGATGAGTACTTCATCTACCATTCCATATTCCTTAGCCTCTTCAGCCGTCATCCAATAATCACGGTCAGAATCCTTTTCGATTCTCTCGTAAGAATTTCCTGAGTGATCGGCTATAATAGTATAAAGCTCTTTTTTCATTTTTTGTATTTCTCTGGCGGTAATCTCTATATCAGAAGCTTGACCTTGAGCTCCACCCATTGGCTGGTGAATCATGATACGAGAGTGTTTCAATGCTGAGCGTTTACCCTTTGCACCGGCTACCATCAAGACAGCACCCATAGAAGCGGCCATACCGGTACAGATTGTAGCTACATCACAACTGATATATTGCATCGTATCATAGATACCCAATCCGGCATAAACAGAACCGCCAGGAGTATTTAAATAGATGGAAATGTCTTTACCAGGATCAGAAGAGTCCAAATACAACAGCTGCGCTTGAATTACATTTGCAGTATAATCATTGATCTCAGTGCCCAGGAAGATAATTCTATCCATCATCAATCTAGAGAATACATCCATCTGCGTCACGTTCAACTGACGCTCTTCCAAAATGCTTGGAGAAATATATCCATATTCGTTTGTCATACTCATATATTTGTCCAAAGCCAAACCATTCATACTCAAATGACCTGTAGCGAACTTTCTGAAATCGTTATTCATATTATTAATCATTTTTTATTAAAAACAAGCTTATCAAACCATATCAATTGTCAATAACCTTAATTGTAGGAACTAATATAATCAATTTTCTAATAACCTAAAAAACAATAACTTTTTTTTACATCAGTAAACCATATATTGACATTAAGCAACTAGCCTTCAATGGTCAGACAACAACAAAAGCCTGATTATCCATCAAGCAGATGAGGTTATCTCATAGAAAAATCATTCAATATAGTTCGCTTGAACAGGTTTTGGATAAATTCCACACCTGTTTCCTAACACAAAGATGAGCGATTACCAATGGTTATCATAAGCATTGGTCCCCTATTTTTCAGTATAAGGACAACGTTACATTGCTTTTATAAGGAATTCTTATAAGATTCCGTCAAAACAGATACAAAAGAAATTCATTCTTTTCAAATAGTCAAAAAAAATCCCGGTAAAAGTGATTACCGGGATTAAAATTTTATGTTTTATAACACAAAAGGTCCTCGTCTATTATTTTTCCTCAAACATTTTGTTGAAGTCGTCCAAAGAAATCTCTTTAGTGTTCAACTTAACTGAAGATTTAATGAAAGCGATTACTTTGTCTTCGATTACCTTGTCAATGATGTTATTCAAGTTCTCTTTCTTAGACAACATATCTTTTACATATCCGTCTAATACGTCATCAGGAACTGACATCATACCATATTGAGCAAACTGAGCCTTTGCTGTCTTTCTTGCGAATGACTTCAAATCCTCGTCTTCTACCTTAATGTTGTTATCAGCAGCGATCTTCTCCTTGATCAAGTGCCACTTCAAATCTTCGATCATCTTAGGATAATCATTGTCAAGAGCCTCTTCAGTTACTTTCTCGTTAGTTGACAATACCCAACGTTTCAAGAATTCGTCAGGGAATACAACGCCATCCAACTTCTTCAAAAGTGCCTCTTTAGCATCCATCATCAACTTAAAGTCTGTATCGATAGTCAAAGAAGATGTCAACTCCTCTTTAATCTTAGCCTTAAATTCCTCTTCGCTCTTAACAACATCCTTACCGAATGCTTTGTCGAAAAGTTCTTGGTTCAACTCAGACTCTTTATAACGAGTGATTTCTTTCACTGTAAATTGGAAATCACCAGTGATCTCAGCAACTTTATCCTTAGAAATCTTCAAAAGAGATGCGATCTCATTTTCGTTTTCGAATGCCTTCTTAGGATTGAAAACAACAACGCCATCTTTCTTTGCTCCAATGAACAAAGCTTTCTGAGCATCGTCTTTCATGTATTTAGGACAAAGGACAACGTCTGCAACTGACAAACCGCCTTCGTTTACTTTTCCATTCTCTAATTCAACAACATCACCTTTTACTACGTCAGCTTCAACAATATCATCTACTTTATCGTAGCTTCCAAAACGACCAGTATAAGACTTGATTGTGTTATCCATCATCTTGTCGTCTACTATGATTTCATAATATGGCAATGAAACTTTCTTGTTCAACTCAATGTTTAGTTCAGGAGCAACTGCGATATCGAATACAAATTCGAACGTTTCTTGAGTATCAAAATCCAAATCTTTCTGAGACTCGCTAGGCATTGGCTCTCCAAGAATCTTAACGTTGTTTTCCTTCAAATAAGAAAGGATATTATCAGAAACCAACTTGTTCAATTCATCCAAAAGAACAGATTTGCCATACATCTTCTTTACAAGACCTGCAGGCACATGACCTGGACGGAATCCAGGAACACTGGCTTTCTGACGATAAGAACGTAAGGTTTTCTCGACCTTCTCCTCATAATCGTTCTTCTCAACAAGCAACGTAAGAGTTGCGTTTACTTCGTCGATATTTTTTCTTTCGATATTCATTTTATAATACTTATTGTTAGTTTTCGACTTAATTTCTTTTTTCTAAACTCCAATCTATATGGGTTTCTTTGCTTCTGTTATATGGTGTTTGTTGAAAAACAATCAATTATAAATCAGCGTGCAAAATTAATAAAAAAGTATCAATAACCAACCTTAACTTTGTATTTTGCTAAAAAATTCTTACGCATTTTGCGTGTGCTTCCCTATCAAGAAGAGATGAAGGAATCTTAAATAATCAAAAAAGCATGGAAGTCTGTAAAGTTGAAAGAGGGACTGAGACATGCCAACGGTTTCTCTGCTTTATGGACTCTCTGAACAAAAAAAGTCCCGAAGGAAAACCTCCGGGACTTTTTTTATTTAGTTATCTGCAATCTACTAGTTGATTTGGATAACAAGGATTCTTGAATTACCCCAGAATGCAGAGTAATCGCTGATCTTGAATACCAAGTTTTTGTCAGAAGCAGACTTCTTAGTCAATGAGTAAGAAGATTGTGGATGAGAAGTGTAAAGTTTTGCCTTCTTTGAACCAAGCTCCATACCAGAGAACTCACGGATATCAACCTTAGTGAAAGTGCTCTTGTTAACTTTTGCAGTCTTAAGATCGCCCTCTTTCAAACCTTTTGCCTTCAACTCTTTCTTAGTACCGATAATGTACCAAGCTGTGTTCAACTCTTCGTCTTGAGCTTTGATAGCAGCAGCTTGTTGAACTGATACGTTATCCAAAGAATCTTTCATCATCTGAACAGAAGCCAAAGCGTCGTCAAGCTCTTTGATCTTGATGTCTTTTGCCTCCAATTGAGTTTTCAACTCAGCTATTTCCTCAGCTTGTTTCTTCAAGTCGCTCTTCAAACCAGCAACAATTCCCTTGAATTTTGCAGCTTGACCCTTAGCAGACTTAAGATCGTTCTCTAATTGAGAAATCTGATTTTTGCTGTTCTTAATAGCCTCATTGATAGTCTGCAAATCTTGGCTGATACGCTCTTTGCTCTCGTTGTTAACGCCTTCTGCACCTTGAACGTTGTCAATAATACCAAGTTCTGTCTCTTTGATACTTTTGATGTTTGATTGAACCTCAGCAATGACAGACAAATAATTGTTCATCTCAGCCTCTGTCTGATCCTTTACTTGTTGAATAGAATCTCTTTGGAAAGTCAAACGTTTAATTTCCTCCTGATTACAAGAAACCATAAAGAATGCGATCAACGCACCTAAAATCACTTTTTTCATTTTTTCCTTTTTTTATTAGTTACTTATTAGTGTTTATCTCAAATATATTATTGCTTATTATCTTTATCATTTCATATAAAAATTGAGCAAAAGAAAAACCCCCAAATTTATATCATATTTCCTTTATTCATTAAAAAAACATTGTTTTTTCGTGCTAAAATATCCTAAAAGTCGGTAAAATTCAATCTTCATCTTTTGGTTTTCCAGAAAGAATGATGACAATTTCACCCTTGGGTTCGTTTTGCTCAAAATGTTCAGCCACTTCAACCAAAGTACCACGGACTGTCTCTTCGTGAAGCTTGGAGATCTCACGACTAACAGAAACCTTGCGGTCATTTCCCATAAACTCGGCAAACTGCCTCAAGGCCTTTACCAAACGGTATGGAGATTCATAAACAATCATCGTTCTACGTTCTTCTGCCAGTTCCTTGATTTTTGTCTGCCTACCCTTTTTCTGAGGAAGGAATCCTTCAAAACAGAATCTGTCGTTAGGAAGTCCAGAATCGACCAAAGCAGGAACAAATGCCGTTGCACCCGGAAGACATTCAACTTCTATGCCATTTTCAACACATTCACGAACTAACATGAAACCTGGATCAGAGATAGCTGGAGTTCCAGCATCAGAAACGAGAGCAATTGTCTCGCCTGCCTTTATTCTCTGAGCAATGCCTGCCACTGTCTGATGTTCATTAAATTTATGATGAGAAAGCATTTTGTTTTCAATCTGAAAATGCTTCAAAAGAAAACTCGTTGTACGTGTATCTTCTGCCAAAATAAGATCGACCTCTTTCAATACTCTCACTGCACGAAAAGTCATATCTTCAAGGTTTCCCACAGGAGTGGGAACTAAATATAATTTACCCATGTCTATTTCAGAAAAGCAACTGTTTTAAAACTCATCTACATCACATTAAGAGAACCGAGCTTCAAGCATCGCAACAAAGTCGCCAGCTGTTTGACTGTTCAGATCCCAAGAAAACCTCGACAAAACATATTCCATTGCTTTATCAAAAGAATCCATCTCATCCAAAGCTTCTATCGTCGCATTCATCAGATAACTATCGCCAGCAAAAAGCTCTTTGCGATAACGAAATCCGTCATTCAGATTAATCGCTTTTTTTAGACTTTTGACAAATCTACCCTCTGGTTTGCGACTCAAAGAAACGGATTCATTGACAGACTTCATATTCGTTTTGAAGCGTTCATTGGTAATAGTCTTTAGGGTATCATTTGGAATTTCTGCAATAATCGTGCCTTTTTTCTCCAATTCCTTGCTTTTTACTGAATATGGATAGGTATCGGCATCTATTCTTTGATGTTTTTCTACTTTTTCTTTCTGATTATCCAAACCTTGCGTTTCAGGCTTTATGGATTCGTCTCTCTTCTCCTCTTCCTCTTTTTCAGCAACAGCATCAAAAGTCTTCACCTCCTCTTTATCCACTTTAGCTTCTAGCTTTTCATGCATTTGCGGCACTGACTCAACTTCAATTGGAGTTTCAAGTTCTGCTACTTTTTCTTCCTTTTCTTCTTTTTTTATAGGCTCTATCTGTTTTTCAGGAGACAAAACAGCCGCCTTTTCTATTTCGGGTTCTGCAACCTTAGGTTCTGATGTTTGACAAGAAGACTCTATCTTTTGAATGCTTCGTAACTGATCTGCAAAAACCATAGCTGGATTTTCATTGATATGACAAAATCCATCATATACATTCATGGCTTTTATTTTTGCCAAATCACTCATCACAGTTGGAACTTTATCCATCTCGCGCATTCCCTGTGCGATAAGCTCCAACTCCTTAATGTCTCTCAAAATAACATCCAGTAATTCCGATTTACCCATATTAACTTTGATATTGAGAATCTGTTTCAATTTTCTTAAAACTATTATTGTAAAAAAACAATATGGTTTCCGTTGATTGTTTGAATCTCTTTTTGGCCATTCAAAAAGATTTTTTCGTCAAATAGAGGGCTGTTTTTCAGTGAAAACTAACTCTAATAATCTAACGATAAAATTGAAAAAGCTTCTGATTCTAAGAGGATTTTTCAACTCTCTTCTTTTCTCAAAATAAAAACAAAATATATCCTTAATTCGGTTATCTTTGCAACAAAGATTTCTTTCCGAAAAACATATTGCCTAATTAAGACTTGCCAAAGATAAGTAAAATCTTTCCAAGTTATTGTTGTATAATAAAAATTTAAACAATGAAGTTCTCTTTATCAAAACCATTTACCTTCGACCGTACTGTAAGGATGCTCATTGTAATCGCAATAGCCGTGTTTTCCATTTTTATCATTAGATATTTGAGCGGCGTATTGCTACCCTTCTTCATTGCATGGCTTATTGCCTACCTTTTTTATCCATTTGTTAAGTTCGTGCAATACCGACTTCACTTCAAAAACAGAAGCCTTTCTGTCATCACGGTTCTAACGTTGGCAATCTCTGCCATTGTGGGTCTGTTTTGGATCTTAATACCTATTATTATATCCGAGTTGGCAAAATTCAAAGTCATCATTCTAAAATACACGGATAACAACGACTTGATTATTCCTCAAAAATGGGGTAAAGTGCTGCACAAGTTTCTGGTTTCAACAGACGCCGGACAGCTTTTCGACACGCAATTTTTAGGAGAAACGGCAAAAGGGCTGTTTCCTCATGCTTGGGAACTTCTAAGCAGCTCCTTCAGCCTATTCATCAGTTTCTTCATCGTTTTCATCGTCATCGTTTATCTGTTCTTCATTCTAAAAGATTACGGAAAGATAACACACGGGTTCGTTTCCTTGGTTCCTGTGAAGCAACAGGGCTTTGTCTCAACGCTTCTCAAGGACATGGAATACAGCATGAACAAATATTACAGAGGCCAGTCGCTGGTTGCCTTAATCGTCGGGGTGCTTTTCAGTATCGGATTCTCCGTCATCGGATTGCCACTGAGCATTTTGATGGGCATCATTCTAGGAATTCTCAATCTGATACCTTACATGCAGACACTCGGTATTCCGCTGACCATATTGCTGATGCTTTTGAACACGATAGAATCTGGAGATTCTGTTTGGGTCTCCATGATTTCACTGCTCGCTGTTTACGCTATCGTGCAGATCATACAGGACATGTATCTTGTTCCGAAAATCATGGGTAAGGCAATGGGAATGAACCCTGCGCTCATTTTGCTTTCACTCTCCATTTGGGGAGCTTTACTAGGCGTATTAGGACTCATCATCGCACTGCCTGCCACTACTCTTGCCCTATCTTATTACAAAAGATATATACTTACACGTATCGATGAGGTGGAAAACATCCCCGACGACGATACGAACTTAGAACAACAGACAACTAACAAATGACAGAATTTCACAATATTCTAAATTTCTTCGTTGAGTCTTTAGCCGGACTTTATTCCAGAAACGAGATTCAAAGTCTCTGCTTCCAAGTGATGCAACACCTATGCAATTGCAG
>JALNVE010000030.1 GCA_023227695.1 Paludibacteraceae bacterium | reverse complement strand
GTCAAAATAAAAAAATACAAATCAAAAAAAATATCCATTCCAGCAAGCTAGCTTGCTGGAATGGATAAATCATAGTATGTTTGTCCAATAAAACCTGTAACGCTTATTTAGGACTTGATAATTGGTTTGTTTTTCAGATCAAACACAAAACCCTGTGAGTTTGTTAAATTTGGGATCAATCTCAAAAACAGGTGCACATGATTATCTACATGTAAAATTGCGACAGCAACGAAATGCGTTTAATACAGTCACCCAATAGACAAAACCTCCGTTGAAAAAATAGTCAAATGCATGTCAGAAACAAACGTACATAATGACAACCCCTTGTTTTTAATTTTAGTTGACCTAAAATAAAATATTTAGAGCTAATTTTCATGGTCGAAATTATTCACGCAATTTTCTTTTGATCCTCAAGAAGCCTTGGTTTCTCAGTATTGAATACAGAAATTCGTAAAAATAAATTGCTTGTTAGTTTGTATATATGATCTTGATATAGATGTGTTTGTGAGTTATAGTTCAGATTTTTTATATAAAGATTAATTTTTTCTGATTTTTATATTAAAATAGTTATAAAAATTGCAAAAACAAAAAAAATAGTTTTTCTTTGAATAATTAAAGGTTTTTGAATTTTATGTATAAAAAAGTAATTTATTGATCTATTTTTTGTTGATTAAGTCGGAGAATGAAAATCAGAAACCTTTTGTAGTTTGATTTATCTAATACTTTATTAATGGAAACACAGAACCAGCATTTGGCAAAAGCAAGCCATCATGTGTCATCTTCTTTAGGAAGAGGTGCTGTAGCTCGTCCATCTCAATCCCAAACGGTTATTCAAGCTCAGTTAGAGACTACCACTCCGGGCGATGCATACGAACAGGAGGCTGAGAATACGGCCAACTTAGTGATGCGCCAACTATCACAAGGAGGAGACTCTGTTAATCCAACTTCTTTACATCGTTCCGTTCCGACTATCAGTTGTTCAGGTGGCAATCCAGTAGGCATCAGTTCGCAGATGGAGAGCCAACTAAGCACTATGCAAGGCGGAGGACATGCAATGCCTTCTGGTTTGCGCTCACAGATGGAGGGCAGCTTTGGTCGTGACTTTTCCAACGTGCGTCTCCATACAGACACTAACGCTGTTGTCATGAGTAGTAGCCTTCAAGCCAATGCCTTTACTCATGGTAATGACATCTATTTTAATCAAGGACAATATCAACCCAATTCTTCAAAAGGCCAACATCTTATTGCGCATGAGTTGACACACACGGTGCAACAGAGCGGAAAGGTGGGAAGATTTGCAACGTTTGAAGAGGCTAGTGATCACAATTTTAAAGATGGTATTACTAAAACTCCAGCTTATTTTGGTGAGACTACAATTACGGATAAAAAACAAAAAAAAATAGTATTGAATGCTCAATGGTATGCTCTGAAAATACTAAAAAAATGTATATCTGTATTGAATAATTCTACAGAAAATTCACTTTGTAAGAAAATATTTTTCGGTGATAATGCAGATCTTTTAAAAAAACATAAACAATTAGTAATTGATAATTTTGAAAAGATACTGAATGCGATAAAGTACAAAAAGGTAAATTTTGTGAATACAAATAAAATAGATGAAATTGCTCATTGTTTATCAGGAAATATAGATGGAATTACTGAAGATGGAAGAATTGAAATTGCATTAGACATTTTACCAAAACATGATTTCTATGCTCTACCATTGATAGAACAAGCAATGACAATAATTCACGAGTTGAGTCATGAAGTAGTGTATACAAATGATAATAAAACTAAATATCCAGAATTATATAGTGATTCGGATAAGTACTCTTGTTTTTGTGATTCTGGAACTTGTGTCTTGAATCGAATTAAAGATAATCTTAACGATGTAGAATCTTTATCCGAATGTGTAAAAGATGATCCTGATTTTGTAGATCATGCATTAAATAATACTTCTTCTTATGAAGCTTTTGCTAGAAATATTGCTCAAAAGTATTTTGAAAAAAAATGATTTTCTATTCAATGTAGTGATGTTAAGGATACAAAAAAAGGCAAAAGCATTCTGTTAGCAATGACGTGTGTGGAGATGATTAAAGAGAAGTAAATGGAGACCTTTTTTTTAGGAGATCCAAAATAGAATATAAAAATTAAAGTGTTGATAATTAATTCGATTATATGCAGTACACGATAAATGCAACCTTAAATATACTGAAGGCTTATTTAGATGCATACAAGAAAAATGATATTGATATTGAGCTTTCCGCCATCAACAAGGAGGGAAATCCTGATAAAGACATCTTGATAACCTTGGTGCATGTAGAGGAGGATTCAACATTGAAACGACAGATTCCTTCGTTCGCTTTTGTTAACGGTAAGGAGACTAACGATCGTTATGCAAATCCGGAATTGGCATTGAATCTTTATGTACTTATTTCTGCTCATAATGATAAATATGAAACCGCATTGAATAACATCTCTTATGTTATCGGTTCCTTTCAGAGAAGAAACGTCTTCAATTTTGAGGATTACTTGGATAACGAGGTGAAGTTTACAGACTATGATGATAAGAAACCCTATTTCAGAGTATGGCTTCATTCGCTTACGATGGAGCAGGATATCAACCTTTGGCAGTCTATCGGTTACAAGATGATGCCTTCTGTGATGTATAAAATCAGTATGATTCATGTTCAGGAAGAAGTTGCGGAAGAAAAATCAGTACCTAGAATAAAGAAGGTGATACAAAAATACTCCAAACAGATAGTTGGTGATGCTAGAATTGATGTGGAGTCCCATTTCTATGAGTTCCGTCTGGAAATAACTAAAGATTTATCGTTGGAGGGGTCTGATAAATGCTTAACAGCAATCAATGCCGTTGCTTTGTTTGCAATGCCAAAGGATGAAGAGTTGAAAACGAAAATCTTGAATGGAATAAAGGATTTCTGTATCAAAGATTATGATCCGAAAATGTGTGGTGTGAATGGCACTTATGATTTTAGTGTTGAGGAAAAAAGAACAATTTGAAAATCAATATAAAAACAAAATAAACGAAAATAACAAAACAATTTAATTATTTAAAATTTTATGGCTCAGTACAAAACACCGGGAGTTTATGTAGAGGAAATCTCTAAATTCCCACCTTCAGTAGCAAGTGTAGCTACAGCAATTCCTGCCTTTATTGGTTATACTGAAAAAATACCAGAAGATGTAAACTCTCAAACTCCAGTTAGAATTTCATCTCTTTTGGACTATGAATCTTTGTTCGGTTGTGGTCCAAAATACAAAGTTGAAAACAACATAATCAAAAATAAAGGTTTTGTGTTGTATTATAGTCTTCGCCTTTTCTACGACAATGGAGGTGGCGTTTGTTATATCGTATCTGTAGGTTCTTATAATGATAGTTCAAATGAAGAGGCTTATAAAAAAGCGATTGATTCTTTGACAAAAGTAGATGAGGTTACTTTGTTGCTTTTCCCTGATGCTGCTACTTTGTTGGATTCAACCTCACCAGAATTGTTATCTAATGTTCAACAGTATGCATTGAGTCATTGTGCTAAGATGAAAGATCGTTTTGCTATTTTGGACGTGAAAGATGTTGATAATTTTAGAAATGGGGTTTCTAAAGATTTAAGCTATGGTGCGGCTTATTATCCAAATATTATTGCCTCCTATTCAAAAGATTTTGAATTTGAAGATGTGATCAACATGATGTCAGATGAAAATCGTCCTATTGAAGATATTTATAAATATGATAAAGTGTATTCAGACGATCCTAAAGATTTGATAAAAACGGTGTCTGAATTGAAAGATAAAATAGCTGCAGAAAAAGAGGCTTTTGATGTTTTGAGTAAAAAGGATTGGAAATCATTGTCTGATAAGGATTTGGAGAAAATTGAGAACTTGAAAGAATATGAAGATTTGGATTCTGATTTTTTGAATTCTTTTAAAGTACAAAATTATGCTGATACTGTTAGTTTGGAACAAAAGAAAAGCTTTGTTATTTTATTGGCAAAACAAATTGAACTGGATGAAAACGAATATTCAGTGTCATCTTTCAAATTGGAAACCAAATTGAAGAATTATACGATTAAGTTAACTAACAACGGAGAGCTCTTAGCCGAACTGAAATCGAATGATTCTGATTTTTGTTTGAAAATCAATGCTTTAATCAGTAGGATACCAAATTACAAGAAAATGGTAGCAAAGATGCAACGTGAGGTAAATACTTTGCCACCGAGTGCCGCTATTGCAGGTGTTATTTGTTCAATTGATCGTTCAAAAGGAGTATGGCAGGCTCCTGCAAATATTGGATTATCTTCTGTTTCTGATGTTTCTGATGTAATTGATGATGAGGAACAGAAGGTTTTAAATGTCGATCCAGTTGCAGGAAAGTCGATCAATGCTATCCGTAAATTTTCAGGAAAGGGAATCCTGGTTTGGGGTGCCCGTACATTGGATGGATACAGTAACGAGTGGCGTTATGTCCCTGTTCGTCGTCTGTTCTGTTACATAGAAGAGATCGTTCAAAAATCAACTAATTGGGCTGTGTTCCAACCTAATACTGCCAATACTTGGGTTATGGTAAAGAGTCAGATCGAAAACTTTTTGTATAACCTTTGGCGCGATGGTGCTTTTGCCGGAGCAACAGCAGAACAGGCTTATTATGTGAAGATTGGCAAAGGATTGACAATGACTGAAGATGATATCAATAACGGTTCGATGATTGTTGAAATTGGTCTTGCAGCTGTTCGTCCTGCAGAGTTCATCGTATTGAAATTCTCTCATAAAGTACAAGAATAGAATATAAATCAATTAGAAAATAAAAAAACATAAAAATATGGCAGAAGCAACAAATAATTATCCGTTACCAGTGTTTCACTATAGTGTGAAATGGAGCAAAAATGAGAAAGATCTTTGTTTTTCAGAGGTAACAGGTTTGAATGTAGAAACCCAGGTAATAGAGTATCGTGATGGTTATAATCCAGACTTTACTACATTCAAAATGCCAGGCATAAAAAAGTATAGCAACATTACATTGAAACGTGGAACCACGGCTGCAGACAATGGTTTTTTTGATTGGTGGAATGATGCCAAATGGAATACTGTTGAACGTCGTGAAATCACTATTTGCTTGTTGAATGAGAAACACGAGCCTGTTATTACTTGGAAAGTAAAGAATGCATTCCCTACCAAAGTCGATTTCGGTCAGTTGAAAGCCAATGGAAATGAGGTGTTGATAGAATCGTTGGAGTTGGCTCACGAGGGTTTGACTGTGGAGCGAAACTCTAAAGAATAATATTGTTTTTTATGGCAGACAATGTAAATGAAAAAAAAGATGGAATCCACTATGACTTCATAGCAGGATTCCACTTTAAAGTTTCTTTTCCCTCAATCCAAGCTACGAAAGGGGAGACTGATGTCCAATTTCAGGATGTTTCAGGTCTTTCTGCCGAAATACAGTTAGAGGAGGTTTGGGAAGGCGGTAATAATATCTCTGTATATAAACTTCCCAAACCTTTGAAATATGGTAATTTGGTTTTGAAGAGAGCTTTGGTGTCCAGCAAAACAACGCTTCTGGAGTGGGTGCGAAAAGCGGTTGAAGACTTTGATTTTGAAACCAAAAATGTAATTGTTGAATTGATAGATGGAAATGGTGTCTCTGTAAAAGGATGGCAATTCATTAACGCATATCCGGTGAAAGTCTCAATCTCTGATTTGGGAGCACAAAAGAATGAATTGGTAATTGAGACATTGGAGTTGGCTTATCAAAATATAAAGAGGTTTTAGAATGACAATTCGAATAAGGGAACTGGTAATAAAGGCGGATGTTTCTGAAAATGAAATGTCTAAAAAAGAGACAGACGAAACCAAATCGCAAGATGGCAAGGAATCGAGAGTCAAAAAATTTTTGAATAATAACACAAGACAAAGGAGAGAGAGATAATGGCAGACGAATCTTCAAAAAAGGGCAGTTTGACGAAAATGCACTTCGAGGCTTTCACGGACGCTACCTTTATGCATAGAATAAGTGAAAAACCGACGGAGTTCCAGGTTGATGTTAATCCGGATTCGTTCACTCGAAACATAGCATTGAAGGAGATGAAAACCAAAGAGCGTGGACAGACTAACTCCAATGGTCAGGATGCCGGAATGGAAGCCGAAACATATACCTTCAAGTTGATCTTTGATGGTACGGGTGTGATAGACGGAGTAAAACGTGATTTGAACAAGGAGTTGAATGATTTCTTGCATGTTGTCTATTGTTATTCGAATAAGGAAAAGAAGACAAATTGTGTTATCATGACTTATTGTGGTGAACAATTCTTATGTAAAATAAGGAGTCTGAATGTTCAGTATACTCTTTTCAATAGAGACTCTTCACCCTTGCGAATGATTGTGGATTGCAGTTTCTTTTCTGTTGAGAAAGAAAAAGAACGGAAACCAAAACCGAAAATCAAGCCAAAGAAACCCGACGTCACAATTGACATTCCCGTAGATTCTTGCGTTTGTCCACCTCCTGGATATGAATTGGTAATGAAGAAAGACCAAGATGCTTTTTCTGAATATCCCGGTAGTTCATTGTCTAGTAACATGTAGTTTTTCAAATGGATAACAGCTCTTCGATATATAAACCGATTAATGAAGGTAGTGTCTCTCTTGTGATAAAGACAGGAGGCATGGAGATAAAGTGCAATGCGTACATTATCTCAGTGACCGTCTTTGAGGAATTCAATAAAATAGCCACGGCAGAAATACTCCTCAATGAAGGCGGAATGGACAATGATTCGTTTGAGATAGGCAATTCAGACACTTTTCTTATGGGAAAAGAGGTGGAGATTGCCTGCGGTTATGAAACGGGAAAAACTTCTGTGATTTTCAAAGGTATTGTTGTTAAACATTCAGTCAAACTAAATGATAGTCGGTCTGAAATTCTTATCACGGCTAAGCATTCTGCCTTTAGGATGACAAAGCTACGTAAGAATATGCGTTTCTCTGACAAAAAGGACAGTGAGGTCATTTCTGATATTATTCGCAAATATAATGTCGACTCGGACGTGGAAGATACTACGGTTGTTCATGAATCCCTTGTCCAGTATAATGCTACGGATTGGGATTTCGTCAACATGAGGGCAGAGGCCAATGGAAAGCTGTTACTTACTTGTCCTGACGGCGTCGTGGCCAAGTCGCCAGATGTGAAGGCTGATGCGGTTATTCAAATAGACAATGGATTCAATCTTCGAGACTTTGAAGCCAATCTTGACGGAGAGACAGCATATCCAAAATATGAGGCTAATGTTTGGATTGAGTCTGACCAAACTTTGAATAAGCTGTCTGTCGATTCAGGAAAGTATGATGTTCCGCAAGGTGATGAAGATTCGAATAAACTGGCCAAAAAAGTGAGTGCTCCCGATTTTCAAGTCAATATGATGTCTTCTCAAACGAATACGGATGCTCTCTCAGCTTATATGGATGCTGTTTCCTTGCGAAATAATTTGTCGCGGATTATAGGAAAAACCACATTTTCGGGTTATGCGCCCATACATCCTGGCGATATCATCTGTTTTGACCGTTTAGGGAAGAAGTTCAACGGAAATACAATCGTAACTTCTGTAGTGCATGATATTGACAGTGATTGGAGTACGACTATCCGTTTTGGTATGGATGACTTTGGCTATGCCGAGAAATTTGATAACATCATGGAGCGTCCCGCTTCAGGTTTGTTGCCGGGAGTGAATGGTTTGCAGATAGCAAAAGTCTTTCAGTTGGCTGGCGACCCTTTGGGTGAGGATAGAATTCAGATTCAATTGGTTCATGGAGAAGAAACCAAGCTTTGGGCAAGAGTCGCAGTGCTGGATGCCGGTAAGGAGCGTGGTTCTTTCTTTATGCCGGAGGTTGATGACGAGGTGATTGTAGGGTTTGTCGATGATAATCCGAACAATGCGGTGGTGCTAGGAATGATGCACAGCAGCAAACTTCCTGTTCCGACAGAGATAACGGATGACAATAACTTGAAAGGCTTTTATTCTCGTGAGAAAATGAAGTTGGAGTTTGATGAGGAGAAAAAAGCGGTGGTTATAGAGACACCAAACGGTAACCAACTCTCTATTAGCGAAGACGAAAAGGCAATTTCATTGAAAGATCAGAATGGCAATAAAATAGTCTTGAATGCTGATGGCATTGTGGTTGAGAGTGCCAAGGCATTGACATTAAAGGCCGCCGAAGATATCAACATTGAAGGAAATAACGTGAACGTCAAAGCGAATATGGGATTCAAAGCTACCGGCAATACAGGTGCAGAAGTTTCTACAACGGCTACTGCAGTTTTGAAGGGTTCTATTGTTCAAATCAATTAGTAAAGAATAAAAGAAAGCAACAGATATGAGTTCAGAAAACTATTTAGGAACAGGTTGGGGGTTTCCACCACAATTTAAGAAAGGTGAAAAGTCGGTTGTCATGGTCTCTGAAGAGGCCGATGTCAAGGAGAGTCTTTGTATTTTGCTTTCTACAAAAATAAAAGAGAGGTTTGTCCATCCTGAATTTGGCGCTGATTTAAGCGATTTCGCATTTAAATCAATGGACTTTACGACACTTCTTCGTATTAAACGTTTGATTTCTACTGCAATTGATAAGTATGAACCTCGCGTATCGTTGGATGATGTCTCAATCAATTCTGATAAGGAACAAGAAGGCGTGTTGATGTTGAACATAGAGTATACCATTCTTGCAACTTATAGCAAGGAGAGTTTAGTGTATCCTTTTTATTTGGAAAATGATTAATTCGTGAGTATGATGGATAAAAATTATCATAAAGGAACTTCTCAGCAAGATCGGTATCCGAAGGCTCTTGATCCTGATTATTACAAGATTGACGAACGGAGTTTTGAGGATCTGGTGGCTCGTACTGCAGAATTCTCAAAGATGGTGAAATATTATGATTCTTCGAATCATGAAAATGGAAGTTGGAAAGAGTTTTTTGAGGATATATATGATTTTGAGAAACGGTGTGTGAAGATTGAGAAAATAGAGAAGTATGAGGCAGATGGAAATCTTTCTCCTAACCTTGCTCTGTTTCTGTCTTTCCTTCGTCTATTCAAAAGAGAACAGGACCATCTGAATACGTTGAAGGAGAAACATTTGGATTTCTATTATAACGAGATGCTGGGCTTTACTCCACGTAGGGGGTGTCCAGGAAAAGTTCCTGTCTTTTTCGAACTGAATAAAAATACCCAGCAGGTTTTGATTCCAAAAGGAACATCCTTTCTTGCAGGTAAAGATGCCGATGGTAAACCTATTCATTATAAGTCTGTCAATGACATTGTGGTTAATCAGGCCACGGTGTCTGAGGTGATTTATGAAACATCAGGAGCGCCTCGTGATGTGCAGTCTTCGCAAAAAAGATCATCTAAGAAAAAAATGTCGATGCCAACTTCCTATGGTGTAGCCTTTTCATCTCCTTTCTTCAAACAGAAAGACGGTAAAAGATGTTTTACATTCAAAGGGTTGAAAGGTGGTTTTTGTAAAGTGGAATATACATCAGAAAAGGGTTGGGAACAGGCTTCTTTGTCAAACAATATGGTGATAGTTGAGGCTAATAAACCGGCAATCGTACCTTATAACGCTGCTTTTCATGGGGAAGGTTATGATACGGAAAATCCGGTCATTCGTTTTTCTTTGAGAACTTCTACAGCACCTACAGTGACATCTGCTGTTACTGTGGATTTAGAAGTGACCAACAGTTCTGATTTTACATTGAGAAATAGTAATGGTGTGATAGAAAACTGTGCTGGAACCTATCATTTCGGAGTAGTCGCAGATGAAAAAGCTAAGTTGATAATTTCTAATCCGTTTATAAAAAGTTCATTCAAAAAAAACAGTTCTGCAAGTTCAGTTTCTGTAAATGTAATAAACAATCAAATTAATTACGATATAAAAGATGGTGCGTTGGATTGTACTTTGAAACAGTCTTTGGGCTATTCTAAGTACGTGAGCGACATGTCCAAATTTTTTCAGAGTTATGCGAATGAAATAAAAAAAGGAACTTTCAGTAATTTTCCCTCTATTCCAACTTTTTCGTTGCCGATGTTAACGGAACCTATCACGATTGATCTGAAATTTCCAGTGGATAATGTGCAGATGTTTGCCTTTTCTCCTTTTGGAAATAAGGAAATCGAAAAGGATGTTCAAACGTCTTTAAATAAGTTCTTTGGAGGTGAATCTGATGACTCTCAGAAAATCTATATAGGTTTGGAGAATCTACATGAAAGTTGTGTCGTCAATCTGTTTTTCCGCTTGGATAAATTAGCACAAGAGAAGATGGCAGAAAAGTACAATAAACCAATCTGGTCTTATTTAAGCGGTGATAATTGGATTGATTTTGAGGAAAACATGACAACTGACACAACTTCAGCCTTGAAAAATGATGGTATCATTGGCTTTAAATTTAATGACAAGGCATTTCTTCCTCACACAATTATGGCATCAGATAAGACATGGATACGTCTGTCGTTGAAGGATGTGAAAGCCTATCCAAAAATAGAGGAGGTAAAGGCACAGTCTGTTGAAGTTGAATTTGATGAGACATCCGAGGGTCTGCCTGTCATGGGGAAGGGATTGGAAAAGGATACCATTACGAAAACAGCAAATGCAATACCGGGAGTGAAGGCTGTTTCTCAACCTTTCGTTGGATGCGAAGGTGTTTATGCTGAAGATGATAATCATTTCTACTCAAGGGTGAGCGAGCGTTTGCGTCATAAGGACCGTGCAGTAAGTGCTTGGGATTATGAGCGACTTGTTTTGCAAAAGTTTCCTACCATATCATCTGTTATTTGTATAAACCATACTTTAGGAGAAAAGTATTCGCCAGGTTCGGTTACTTTGATGTTGTTGCCTGATTCTTCTGTTCCCCAAAGAGATAAGTTTAAACCAATTGTAGGTGTTTCGATGAAGGAGGATGTGAAATCTTTTGTTTCGAAACATTGCTCTCCATTTGCTACAGTTGAGGTTGTTGAACCGAAATATAAGGAGCTTTCTATTACTTGTAGACTCTCGTTACACGATCAGTATACCGATGAAACCTATTATGCGCATTTGATCGATTTGCAGTTACAATGTTTTATAGCTCCATGGTCTGACAGTAACCACAATATTCAAAGAAAGAATCAATATAATATCTCAGATATCTTGTATTTTATTGAGAATATTCCTTATGTAAATTATGTGAAGAAAATAGAGGTGAAGGTTGGTGACGATTTGATAGTAGACAAGGGTTATATCGAGTCAGAATCTCCTCTTTGCATCTTTACTTCGGCTCCTTCTCACAAAATTATAATTGAACAATAATGGAATCTAATAATAAAAAAGAACTCCCTGAATACATGAACTTCTCTGAAATGAGAAAAAAGGGAATTGAATATTTACAGAAATTCTCTGGCAAAATATGGACGGATTATAATGTCCATGATCCAGGTGTGACCATATTGGAAGTGTTGTGTTATGCTCTGACAGACCTTGGCTTCAGAACATCGTTCAAGATGAAGGATTTGTTGACTCCAAAGAATGATACATATCCTGAGATTGAAGATTCATTGATTCAGGCTCATGAGGTTTTGTCTTGTAATCCTATTACTGTTGAAGATTATAGAAAATTGATTTTGGAATATGTTCCAGGCGTCAGAAATGTCTATTTCGAGAGAGAAGATGAAATCTTGCTGACAGGGTTGTCTGAAATTTCCGTGAATGGATTTTATAAGGTTTTGATAGAGCTGGAAGATGGTGTAATGGATGGTGTTCCTTCGAGTGTTATTTCTGACTATTGTAAAGATGTTTTGATTCGTAGTGAGTTAGGTAAGCAGAAAGTGGATATCAGAACATTTTATAAAAGTTATATTAGAAATTTGCTTCTGAAATACCGCAACTTGTGTGAAAATATTGGAAGTGTAGAGATTTTAGATACCGTCGATGTTGGTATCTGTGCTCAGATAGAAGTTAGTCCTCGTGCAGATTTTTCATCCATTTTGAATTCTTTTAATAAAAAGATGAGAGATTATGTTTCTCCCAAACTTCATTATTATACCTTGTCTGAAATGCTGGAAAAGGGTAAAACTCTCGATGAAATCTATCAGGGCGTAGTCCCCAAATATGGATTTGTAGATAGAAATGAACTTGAGAATTATGAAAGGCGGAGGGAACTTTATACTTCAGATGTGATCAATATTTTGATGAATATAGACGGTGTCAAGAGTGTTCCTCATCTTCGGTTTATCCATTTAGGAAAAGATGGAGAAATGAGCAATTGTTCAATCGAAGATTATAAATGTTCGATAAAAAATAGAGATTGTGTTTGGCATTGGGGCGAGTCCAATCATCCGGTTGGAGTGAACATCGGAAATATATCATTGGTTATGAATGGTGTGGATTTTCCATACGATTACAGCAATGTTGTTATTCCTGAAGATAAGAAAGAATATCAGGTTTGTGATTTCACTTATCCTGTGCCAGAAGGAAAAAACAAAAAGACGGATATTTATTATTCTGTTCAGAATTACTTCCCTAAGTGCTATAAGTTAGGAGCTGAGGGAATAATGAGTTCTGAATCAGATTTGCGCAAGGCAGAAAGATTACAGTTGAAGGCTTATATGGCATTTTTTGATCAATTGTTGATTGATTATTTGATGCAGTTGAGTTCTATCTCAAAGCTATTGTCTTGGAATAAAAGTATTGGAAATCAGAAGGGTGAATCTTATATGTCCTATTTTTATAGGACATTGAAGGGCCATTATAAAGAATCTGATAAAACAGAAATTGTCGGCATTGAGGATGTCTTGAATTATGGTAAAGATGGAGAATATGAATCGGACTATGTAGACATAGATGGCAGTCAAAAGTATTCGGAGGTTGTTGATCCCGATTTGACTTCTAGATCGGTTAAGAAGGACCGATACGACCGTATGCTGGATAGTTTATTGGCTAGATTTAATGAGGAATTTGTTGATTACTCCATATTTAAACTCAAAGAGAATCCTGGTATGCGAGGGGATGATGATGCTCTTCTTGTAAATACCATCGATGATAAAAGACGTTTTTTGTCTAATTATGTGCTCTTTAGTGCTCATCGCTCACAGGGTTTCGACTATACAGAGAAGTGGGTTATGAGCGATTTGGAAAAAAGAATCATGACAAAGTTGGGAATTGATTGGACTGCAAGACCATATAACAACTTGTCAACTTTGGAAAGTGAGAAAGCCAATGCCTCTTATGATGATTACTTTGGACTTCATATCATCGAACATTCATTGTTATTGTTGCCACTCTTAGAAAAAAAGGAAGTACAGCAATTCGATATAAAAACGGAAGATCTTTTCTTGAAATTATCATCTGATGATATGGGTGAGAAATTGGTGAAGGATCCTTATTCAATGCAGGTTACCGTAGTGGTGCCGGGTTGGTTATTTATTTGTAAGGATCCCAATTTCAGAATAATGGTAGAGAGAGTCATTAGACAAGAAATGCCGGCTCATGTTTCTGTGAAAATTTGTTGGATAGCTAGAGATGTGATGAAGAAATTTGAAGATGCGTTTGGGGTATATATGGAAGCATTGAGACTCCAACCGTATAAAGATATTCAGGCGAATGTGAATTCTGATGCCAAAAAACAGTTGTTGGAATTAATAGGGGTTATGAACGGCTTCTGTAACATATATCAGAGAGCTAAGTTGCAGCATCCAACAGCTCAGAATATATTGAATAATGAATGTGTACGTCTTGGTTATACTGCTTTGGTTGCCCCGAAAGTAGAGGTTAAAACCGTAGAGGAAACAATTCCTGTTTCGTTCGATTTTGAGTTTTTGGCAGGGTCTGAACTTCAGGAGTTTAATGATGGCTATATCGGCAAAGTTACGGTTGAAAATAAGAAACGTGGAGACGGAGACATAAATGAGAGAAGCGCTAACCTTGTGGATGTGTATTTGTCTGCAGATTTGAATTTAGATTCTGCAGATTTGAATTATTTGGTTTTGAATTTTAACTATCAGATAACTGAATTGCCAGGAGATGCGTATTCAAATAAGAAGAAGTTTAGTGAAAATTCGGATGTCCTCTCTTTCTATGCTAGTAAGAAATTTAGCATTGCTAATTCTATAAAAACAAAGAACAGAAAACTTAAGAAGATTACTGTGGAGGAGACGTTAAATTCGATAGAACTTCTAAATTGCAAGGATGCCCGGTTTAACGTGCAACTTCCTGTTAAAAACAAAAATTACGAATGGAAAGATATTCCTTCTGAACAACAAGAATATCTGTTTAATAAGAAAGATATACCTTGGTTGCCTTTGGCAGATTTAAAGATAAAGATTAGTGGGACAGAAGGCGATGGCAATTTGGGTGTAAAAGGTCGCGTTGTATGTGATTTGAAAATAACAAAAACAGTCACAGAGACAGAAATCCTTGATTAGTGTAAAAAAAAATAAATAGAAATAAATATATGGCTGAGAATAAAAAAAATACTTATCCGACATTTGTAGAAGGACAGGTTCTTACTGCAGATTTGTTGAATGACATGGTCTCTTATTTGTCAGGAGAATCGAATGACATCAGGGCAAATTTTTATGGTAATGGTATTTTGTCAGGATTGACTTATTCGTATAATTCTGACTCTAAAACTATTAATGTCGATCCAGGAGTTGCTGTGACTATAGATGGCGATTTGATTAAATTCCAAGGAGGACTGTATTATCTTATGAGTTCAGATGGTATATTGACATTGGTGGATGATGCAAAACTTGTATCGCAAAAACCCTCGGTAGATTCTCTTTCTAATTATGTGTTGGTGTTGAAGAAGATATCTAAGGTGAATTCGCAAACAGCATGTAATCAGACCTCTTGTAATGTGAATGGCGTCAAGCAGGAATTTGTTTATGTGCCAGCTTTGATGAAAATAAGTGGTTTTTCTCCTGTGGCAGACTATAAAAAACCTCTTAATGTAGATTTGAATATTAAGAGATTGATGCATGTAAGTACTTCGTTGAATGTGAATACATTAAATATAAATGTTATTGAAACCTTCAAATATAATCGTGATAAACTTGTTGGTGCGGTAACAACTATTGAGAGCGAACTGAGTTCTATAACAAATAACTTTAAGGTGTCTCCGGAATTTAAGGTTTATAAGTCTGAATTTATAGATATAAAAGATAGACTAAATCATTTGGATCATGGTATAGAGAAAAGCAACAATGTAAAACAATACTATCCGTTGCCCTATTATTTTCTGAGCTTTTTGGAAGATATGCGTGATGCCATTTCGGAGTTTGTAGAGGTCTACAATGAATTCTTCTCAAAATATGCATTAGTAGCTTCAGAGTCGTTCAAAGATAGTTTAATTGTCCTTGGAAAAGTAGATGTGAATTTGTTTGGTGATCCTTATCGATATGTGTTTGTTCCTCGAGTTCAGCAAAAACAATATGAATTTGATTGCAAATTATTAGAAAGGTATCTTCTTAGAATTAATCTCATATCTCAAAATTTCAAGGGGATGGTTTGCAACAGGTTTATCAGAAAAATGCCCATAAAGTTAATCCCTATTAATCCTAATCCTAAGTTGGGAGATCGGATTATTCCATTCTATTATGATACTAATGATGGGCTTTTAAGATCATATTGGTCTCCAAATCATTTGTACAATGAAAAAAATATTTCTGATGTTGAGACATATAAAGATTTTTCGGAAGAAGAGTATGCCTATAAATATCCTTTTGAAGTGAATTATTGTTTGCAGGGTGTATATAGAAAGTATGTTGATAATGCTAAAGACGAGATAGAAAGACTTATCGATTATTATGATTTGCCTATAAAGGTGGAGACTGTTCAGTTAAGTAAAAAGTCATTGCGTTTGATTTATAAAAATGCACTTTATGATAATGTATTCAATAAAGACAAATATCAGGAAATAAAAGATGCAGCTGAAAACGATAGAAAGGTTAAGGCTGTCTTTGATAAGTTGGAACTTATTAAAGGTGATGTAAATAAGTATATAGATATTGCATATAAAACATCTGTGGCAAGTCAGAGTACGGTTAATAAGGTAAGGTCGGTATTAGAAGAGATTAAACCTGATGAAATTGCTTATGTTTATAAGCATGTGTTTGAAAATGATTACACTTATGATAATGTCTTGTCAATGTATTGTAATGGAATTCCTTTTGTTACTCCTTTATGTGCTTTAAGATCCTATTTTATTGCTTTGTCCAATTCTGAATACGAGATGGCAGATTTAAATAATGTTGCTAAGTACAGAACGATAGTGCTTGCTTATTTTAATAAGCAGATATTGTTTACCTTTGGTATTTGATGAAATAATTAATAAAAAAAGATTTATTTTGTTTTGTAAATATGAAAAAAATATTATTTTTGTAAAAAAGTACAGAGTAAATTCTAGTAGAGATTGACAGTACGGTAAATGGGATATTTGATGGAAACTAGACGACCTCTGGAACTTTTAGCTTATTTTAGGTGATTTTGTATTGTCCTTTTGGTCAGTATTCGACGTTAATTCGTTGCATTTGAGATTTTGTCTAAAGGTGCCCAGAGTAAGAATAGCAACTTGATAGGATGGTAGTTTATGCGGTAAGTAAGTCGAACGATTGGAGAGTGGTAGCTTATGGTTATCGCTCTTTTTTTATGCCCATATCAACTATGAATCAAGTGCAATCAAACACTTTTCGGATCAGCGGATAGGTGGGGTTGGTACAAGGACAAGAATCCCCAGATTCAAGAATAAAGTTTGGCAAGCCTGTACATGAAAAACTTCACGTCTGCCACGCCCCTGAACTGTGTTCGG
>JALNVE010000029.1 GCA_023227695.1 Paludibacteraceae bacterium | reverse complement strand
TCAAAATAAAAAAATACAAATCAAAAAAAATATCCATTCCAGCAAGCTAGCTTGCTGGAATGGATAAATCATAGTATGTTTGTCCAATAAAACCTGTAACGCTTATTTAGGACTTGATATAATTGGCATCAATAATGTGCGATCATTTCTCCTGACAAGGAAATCTTCTTAGTAGCCATCTTCAATACCTCTTTTTCCACATAAACTGTATCTCCAAATTCGTTTGCATTCGGCATACTAACAGTGTCTTTATAAACCTCAATACCATCAAGATTAACAGTCATTTTTGCCTCTTTCGCATTTAAATTCTGAAGCTCCACACTACCAGAGGTCAATTTGTACATAACCGTTTTAAACCCAACCTTGTCACCATTTGAGCGACAAGTTGTATATAAAATGTCACCATCGCACGATGAGCCTACATTATATGTGCCATCAGTTGCATTAATGAAATTCATATTCAATTGCATCTTGCTACCCAAAAGAGTTGCATCTGTTGAATCGCCTAGAGTAACTTGGCACTCCAAATTGTATTTTTTGGATACAGTGTCAAGATACAAAGTAGCAACAGACATAATGAAGTTACGTGATGGAAGAGAATCACCCTTTAACCACATATAACTTCCCCTTTCTATCTCAATATCTTTACTACATGACGCCAATAAGGATAACGCACAAATTATCAGTAACAAAAGTTTTTTCATGTTCATTTATTCTTTTCAATAAGCCCTACGACCTATAAGTTATTATATCTTTAAGAGTTTTCTTTCTGTTTACAAATGTAATAAATTGATGAATAAAAAAAACGTTCAATCCGAAATATTATAACCTTCATCTTGTTTTTCATCATCCATTCATAAAAAGAAGACTACTTTCTGAATATAACGAAACGTTTTCCATTCCGAACATAGATCTGACCAGGTTCTAGTTTATCTACTTTTTTTCCATTCAAATCATAAATCGGAAGACTGACATTTGCATTTTGAGCTTCATTTTCAAGATCTGCCACCACATCCTCAACAAAAACATCATCACCAACTTTTTCCACCTCCAATACCATTATAAAACAAACCTGATTTGAACCGAAAGTGAACGTAAAGCTACCTGTAACACCATTTTCAAAAGTATAACTTATCTCAGTAGGGTTGGATGCATAATTTGCTGTTGTGGTATTTGTCGCCATCTCTAAAGATGTTGACCTACCGTTTATCTCAGACAACACACCTACACCCTCAGCGTTATTTGTATAGCCAATAAAAGTCACCTTCGTTGCATTCACACCCTCTGGCAAATAAAATGTGTTCTGAGCTCCATTTGACGCCTTAAATGTGGAATATGACGTACCTTTGTAGACAATAGCTGTTCCGTATAGAATACTTTTATCGTCTCGACTGGTAATAGCCCAAGAATAATCCGTTTTTCCATTATCAGAACAAGTCCATTCATTTTCAAACTCATTACTTCCTGTTTTAGACAAGGTTCCATTTCCATAATAGAATAAATGGGAATCTACATTAACAATAGGATCATCCCCGCCTGAAATATCTCCTGGATGAACACTATTAGAAGAAGCGCCCAAACCTCCCATTTCATTAGCTGCGCGAACGGTATATGTATCACTTTCCGGTATTCCTGAAGGAATCGTATAAGAGGTTGTTGTTGTATTTGCGACATACTTTCCATTTCTGAAAACAACATAACATAACGCAGCTTCATTATCCTGCCAAGAGATAACATTTGAATTAACAGAAAGAGTTGGAGCCTCAACCTGACGTGTAGTCTGTGTAGGATCCCAATTATCATCACCCTTCATAACATTAGCTATGGTATACTTGGCCGCATCCTGGGCAGACAAAACCGGGTTAATATATACAGTATTGGCATCTTTCTGATAATTACTTTTTCTCTGACTTGTATTCACCATATTTCCATTCGCATCCCTACTATTATATTCAGCAAAGAGAGTGGGAACCACATTCATAGGTTCTCCCCAACCTGCAACAGTAGGCAACACCTTCATTGTACTGTTAATATACACCGCACGAGGCGATTTATTCCAAGAACGGCCCAAACGATAAGAGTTATTATTTACCGGATAACCATCGATTGTACAATCCAGAAAGACATAACCCCATTGTCCTGTTCCTGCAGGAGCCGTAATACAGTTATTGCTTCGGTTCTCCAAAATAAGAGAGCACTTATTGAACATCAAATCTCCACCACCACAAATAAAATCGACCGTTCCGTGAATCTCACAAGTCTCCAAATAAGAACGTGTACTTCCGGAAGGGGTATAATAAGTGTCCTGACCACTTAACATCTTTACATTCTTATAAATGTTCTTACTACCCAAATCTCGAACAACCACATATCTATTGGCATTCGCATTCGGATCTACTTGTCCCCTGTTTTGCAAAGTAAGATCCTGTAAATAAATGTTAGATGCATTCGAATTAAAATACAATGTAGCGGTAGAACTGATATTTTCGTTTTTTGCCGTATTGTAAATTACAACACCGTTCATGCTTTGACCAACAAAAGAGATATTTCCCTTTTGAAAAGTAGTCATCTGATTGTCATCACCTGTCAACGAACCAATATCATATTCGCCATCCGGAAAAAATAGTATGAACCTAGACTTCTGAGATGCCTCTGCCGCAGCCTTCGCCGCCCTAAAATCGCCATCTACTCCGACTACAAAGTCGTAGTTATTTTTCGTCACTGCACTAGACGTTAACGAAAAAAGGCACATAAACAATAAAATGTAAAGTTTCATTTTGTGTATCAAATTTATGCTTTAATAATAAAAAAACATCTCTTACATCCAAATTCCAAATTCTAGACATTCGTATGTCTGAAAGAAAGAACAATAACTATTCTGCCTTCTTTTTCTCAGAAGGAGCGTTCCCGAAAAACGCCTTATATTTTCGGCTGAAATAGTGAGGATCTGAAAAGCCCACGTTATAGGCAACCTCACTGACGTTCATATTCGAGCTATCCAACAGTTTTTTTGCTTTGTAAAGTCTATATTCACTTATAATGACACTGGCAGTCTTACCTGTCAGCATCTTCATTTTTCTATTTAATGATGAAAAGCTCATGTTCAAATCGCCACAAATATTCTCTGCAGAAAACTCCGAATCGCTATATTTCTCCTCCACCATATCCAAAACCTGTTTCAACAGGGGATCTATCAACGCAGCCTCATCAGCAGTCAAACTTTCAACACTTTCATCTTCCATCCTACTCTGCAGAAGTTGTCGTTGCTGATTTCGTCTAATTATCATGATGTTGCATAGTTTTATTAGCAACTCTCTATCATCAAATGGTTTGATAAGATAATCAACAGCACCGCTCATCAATCCTTTCAAACGATCCTCATCCGAGCCTTTAGCCGACAAGAAAAGTAACGGGATACTTGCAAAATCAACAGAAGCACGTAACTGTTTAGAGAACTGAATGCCATCCATAACGGGCATTTCCACATCACTCAAAATGAGATCAGGACGATTCTGCTGCAAAATCTCCATGGCCTCTGCACCATTGGTAGCTTCAACAATCATCATATAGGGCTCCAAGATGCCACGCAAATGGGTGCGAATTAGAAAATCATCCTCCACAATTAGAATTGTATTTTCTGATAACAGATCCATCTCTTCAGGAACAGGAATTACTTGAGCTGAATCACCATTCTGACTCTGCACGTTATCTTTCGAACGAGGTAAAGTTATCGTCATCTTCGTACCCTTATCCTCTACACTCTGAACCTCTATTGTGGCAGAAATAAGATCAAGCAGACGTTTACACATCTTGAGACCCAAACCTGTACCCTTTTCATTTTCAGTTCCGCAGTTAGTAAATTCGTTATAGAATATCTGACTTCTCTGATTCTCCGTCATTCCTATTCCATTATCCTCTACAGAAACGATCACATTATCATTAGTTTGCGTAGCTGAAATTTTAATCCAACCGTCTCTTCTCGTAAATTTCAGTGCATTAGCTAGAATATTACGGATCACAATACTTATCATTCGTTGGTCAACCCAAGCTTCGGCCTCAAGTTCATTATCAAAACTCATCTCAACATTCTTATCTTTAGAGATACCTTTGAAAAGAGCCATCTCGTCAATAATAACACGAGAAATATCAGTAGAAGATGGATGCGATACAAAATCTTGTTTTTGAGATGTTGCCCAAGCCAACAGATCTACCAATTCCATCTGAAGATGACGGGCTGTCTCAGACAACTCAAGAAGCACGATTTTTCGCTTCTCTTCATCAAACAGTTCTGAATTCTTATTCAAATCATCCAATACTCCTACAATACCGAACATTGGATTTTTCAAATCATGAGCTATAATAGAGATCAGACGATCCTTACACTTCAGGGCATTATCCAACTCCTCATTCTTCATCTCCAGCATCAACTGACTCTCCTTCAGCGAGTTGTTTTGACTCAAAATTTCCCTATTTGCATCTTTTAAAGCATTTGTACGTTCATCCACTTTCTGCTCCAACTCTAAATTTCGTCTCTTGACCAAACGAATACGATATAAAGCCACAATCAAACTTAGCGCACAGAAAGCAAGCACGATAAGCAACTTAGCCCACCAAGTAGCCCACCAAGGCGTCAACACGATTATCTTCAAATGAATAGTATCAACCACCTTCGTATTGTCCTTACGAACTAGCCTCACCTGCAAATCGTATTTTCCAGATGGGATATAAGAAAACCGTATGACACGTTCATTTTCATCAAATAGGATCCATTCATCATTAAATCCCTGTAATCGATATTGACAGTCAAACTCATTTGTTTGTGAAAAATCCACACAATCGAAAGAGATGGAGATATTCGTCTGTTTTGGTGTCAGCACTAGTTTTTCTATCTGCGACAAATGTCCCTCATGAAGCATATCCGTTCCTGGCATCACCTTCTTTCCTGCAACAGTCAATTCGTTAAATGCAAAATAATCAAGATTTGAAACAGACTTTTTTTCATGCGGATAAAGCATTAAAAAACCATCCTTCGCACCAAAATAAATCATTCCTTTTTTGTCTTGGAAAGATGAATGCGCTGTAAAGTAATTACGTTTACAATATTGCTCGTCATACCAAATCCTATTATATGTTTCTTTTTCCAAATCGACAGAAAGAATTCCAGTCTCACCACAAGTCCAGATCAAACCGTTCTTATCTACCAGCACAGTAGCATAAATGCCAGAAGGCAAAAAGTCCAAAGGTTTGAAAGATCCACCATCTGCAGATATGCAGTGTAAACCTCTATCAGTAGCCAACAAACAATTTCCTTCAAGATCACAGGTTATGTCGTTAAATGAAATCGGATTATGCTTTCCTTGACGTTCTGTATTCAATAACATGGGCTGAACATTCTCCTTTTCTATTCGCCAAACGTTCGTAGAAGAGATCACCCACACTACATTATTTTCCCCTTCTGTAGCCATAGATACCCACTCATCTACATTCTCTCCATTGGTTAATGCCACACGTTTCCATTTTCCTTTTTTTGTTTGATGATAAAGGCCATCTCCTCCTGTTGATATCCATTTATCTCCATTTTTCATGTTCAAAACGTTGACACAACGATTGGTTGGAGATTGTATTTCAGGAAAGGAACTTTGAGAAAAATCATTCAGCTGAGGATCTGCATGACAAACACCACCACCCCAAGTTGCTAGATAAAGGCCTTCTTTTTCGTTATATGTAACAGAAAGAATATTATTATTTGTCAAGCCATTAGCATTAGTCCAATGATTCAATAATTTATAATTCGGAGAAAATCCGTACAAACCTGTTCCGTCAGAACCTATCAACAAATTACCCTCCTTATCATTATGAAAAGAGGTGACGATTGCAGAAGGAAATCCTATATTCTTTGAAAAGACAACACCCGAAAACTGGTCACGAGAATATTTCCACAAACCAGAATTCTGGGTTCCAATCCAGATATCTCCTGACTTATCTTCAAGCATGCTATAGATCTTCTTTGTTGCATAAATGGCATCCTCTCCGTAAGGAGAAAGTTGAGAAAATTCACCTTTAACTATTGAATCAGAATACCACAAACCTTCACCATCTGTAGCAAACCATACTCTTCCTCTCTTATCTTTCAAGATTGTAGTTGTGTTCTCAAATGGCTTATGTATTTTTTGAGGAGAAGAAATAGATCCATCCTCATTTACTGTGAACAGCCAAAGATCTGACAATATAAATGAGACCAAAAATTGGCGTTCATTCAAAGGAATTATCCCTGACACAAAAGTCTTTATAGAGTTGGATAAAAACTCCGACTTCACTAAAGTTCCGTTTTTATCATAAATCTGCAATCCGTTGGATGTTCCCAACCAAAAACGTCCATAAGAATCCATATTCATAGCATAGACCTGCAAATCTTTCATTGCATTATATGCAGGAAAGGAAGTCGAAAAGCTTTCGGTTTTTACATCATATAAATAAACACCTCCAGAGGTAAACATATAGTAATCATTCGAACTACCTGTACGTAAAAAACCTCTTATCTCTTTAAAATAAGAAGTGAAAAAATCTTTCGCTGTCTTATCTTCAAAAACATCTCTTTGTTTATCATAGAAAACAATGGTTCCATTATAACCTCCAACTGTTATAATTCCATTCCCAAAACATTCAATACGACGAAGATCGTTTCTGAACATTCCGGGGTAATTATCCAACGTAAACTTTTTGAAGTAATGGCCATCAAAACGGAACAATCCGTTGGAGGTGCATCCCCAAACAAAGCCATTCTCATCCTGAGCTAAGCTATAGACATCATTGGAGTTCAAGCCTGCATCCGTAGTGTAATGTTCGAAACAAGCACGCTCTTGTGCAACGGCAAAAACGACCATTGCAAATGACATGTACATCGTACACATCAGCAATCGAAGAGCATGCGTCAACTTCATTTGTCTATGTGAATTATGTCTTTATTCGACCAAAATTCGTTTCTGGACCAAAGAATTCTCGCCTTTCAAGATTAAATAATATACTCCAGCAGATAAGTTAGAACAATCCAATTCATATTCCTTATTGCCTTTAAGAACATCAATTTCTTTATTGCAAACCACAACTCCATACATGTTGGAGATTGTCAAATTATAATTCTCTTCAGGATCTGAAGTAAAAACCAAATGAAGATCATTCTTAACCGGAATAGGATAAGCCTCCAAATTCAAATTATTGTCCGCAGAAACGATTGACAATGAAGTTGCGACATGCTCAATCGTAAATTCTCCTGTAATCAAAGAATCAGGAGAGCCACCTGCCGTAGAAATTGTATAAGAATAAACGCCTACTGTATCATCAGCTGTGCCAGATATAGTCACTTTATGTGCTGTCTCATCGATCTCAGCGTTCACACCATTTGGCAAACCATCGACAACAACGGTATTTGCATTTTCCCACGTATAACAAAACTCCACAATAGGAGCCTTCTGCTCCACTTTCTGAGAAATATTTCCCTCTCCACATTTGGCAAGTGTAGCTGGTTTTGACTTAATTGTAGCCGACACCATCTCTGTACCTAGTTCTTCACCTCCAACCGTTACCTTCAACCAATAGTAATATGTTTGTCCTGGCACAACGTCTGTATCTTCAAATGTCAATGCATCTACAGGAGCATAAGCAAGACGGCCACGTGTACTGATATCAGGGTTATTGTTCTTCATTACCTGCACAATCACACCTGAATTTGCAAAATTTTGATATTTCCAAGACAATGTAATGGAACTCTCTCCCGCTGTAGCTGTTAAATCAACAGACTTAATGATAGGCTCCGTTCTAACTTCCAAGATGTTTGGAACAGGAGGTGTCTGCATACCTTCTCCAATATAGTAATCAGTATATTTCGAACAGAGGTAACCCTTTGTTGTGGCATTATTACGGTAGCAATGATTTTGCATCAAAGTATAAATGCGATGATCCGTCTCCACCTGCGATGTATAAATACGCAGGGTGGTATGATCTGAAGTCTCCAAGAAAATCTCCTCACGCCAGTCACCAAACACATCGGCAATCATAGCTGCACGACCTGAGTATGGAGCAATAACAGAGTAATTACCCCAGTCGTTGTACATACTCCACAAACGATCCTCCTTTTGTGTCTGATAAATCCACTTAGTAAGAATAGGATTCGTTAAAGTAGAATTGGCTCCAGAGAACTTCTCACGCAACAAATCGCCATCCCACCAAACGCTGATAGCGGGGAACAAGCCATTACGAACAGAAACCTCACCACCATCTGCAGCATGAATATTATCTAATGAAGAATCGTACATTTCCATACCTGGAGAGGTTGGATCAATATCAGCAACATCACCACGGCCTACATCAGCTAGTGACGAAAGGTACCAATCTTTGATAGTATTTCCTGTTGCTGCATCATAGAGAGCAGAACCAATCAACTGCGGATTTTTCTGTTGAACAATGAACGCCTCCAAACCAGGACGATTTGGATTAATGTCTGTGATAATCAGGCGGTCGCCGTGACAGTATTTTGTAGTATAACGAACCGTTCCATCTGGATTCATCATACAACAACCCCAAGAGGTTTCATCCTTACCATCGCCATTAACGTCGATACACTGAATTTGGTGAAAATCTGTCCATCCTCCAACTGCAAAACTTTTACCTTTAGAAGACCAATTCCAAAGCTTATGCAATTTATTATTGACAACATCCCAAGCCTCTATCACCATACAAGAGCCCTCTCCACGAGAAAAGATAGCACCTGGTTTTGTACCATCAAAAGAGCCCACACTTGACATGATGAAATTTACACGTGCACCATAATTATCACCCCAACCATTTTTATCTTGAGTATAAAGGTCACGGCTGATAAAGTTATTTCTATCCAACTCCTTACCTGTAGCACCATCAATCAAAGAGATAAATTCAGGACCTGCCATAACATTAGCTGCACTACCTGAACCTGCATGAGAGTTATAATCAGTTTTACCATCACCATTAGTATCTCCAATAGTGAAGCCATCTCCAAACTTCGTACCTTCGTATGTACGGGAGATAATCTCGGCCTTACCGTCGGCATTGAAATCGGCCACCAAAACTGGAGCTGTCATTGTATTGATGTAAGTCTCCTGATTAATACCCAGATCTACAGTCCATACAAATTCTCCCGTATTTAAATAACAGTCCAATTTGACGCTATTATATTTAGCATCTTGAGGCACACGTTTTACTATATAATCAAAGTCACCATCACCATCAATATCACCCACATATACATGGACAATGTCGTATGTTACATTATCATTATAATTCTTTAAAGTAATTGGAATAAACGCACGATTAGGAGTTTCTGCAGTTATTGTATAAGATTCACCTTTTTCTTCCTCAACTCCGTTATTTACGGTTTTAACAGTATAGACATTATCTTTCGAAAAGTCTACATTCTTATCAATGAAATTCGTACTATTTGTAATGGGAGTAGAATTGCAAAGTGTTGCAGCCCCACCTCCTACTGATTTATATACATTAAAACCGATTTTCCAATCTTCCAATGCCAACAATCGCCAACCGACATAAGCCGACTGGTCGCCGTTTCTAGTAACAACAACTCCTCGATTCAATTTCTCAACCTGACGTTGAGCCTGAAGTTGGAAGAAAGAAAGTCCAAACAACAGTGTAATAATAAAGAATAATTTTTTGTTCATGGTATTTCGATGTCTATTTAATTTCACTAAAAAAAGCAAAACTCAAGAAAATGCTATCACTAACCTTTTCTCTGTTCTAATTCATTCTGATATATGTTCAGTTCTAAGTAATTGCAAATATAAAAATGAATTTCAAATAATTACACTTAAACCTCACAGTTTTCTTCTCTTTTTTGACATTATGAAAGAAGGAAATGAATAAGAAAAAAAGGAAAATGAAGTTTACGGCAAAAAAAAACGATGGACAGTCCTATTTTTACTAAAAATCAGAGAATCAACTGTTGATTATTGATTATCACTTGCATTATTTTACAATCAAAAAACTCATTATAATGAATCATATAAGAAGAAGAAGTTTCTTTTATTTTCATATTTTTGTGTGAAAATAAAATGCAATCATAATATGAAAGACGACAATACAAGCTATAAAGAGGAATTCTTAGAGTTGCTTCGTTCTACCGGAAGAGAAGGAGTAGAAGACGTTATCACCGAATTAGAGAATCAAGGATTTTTTACTGCTACAGCATCATCAAAACATCATTTAAACATTGAAGGAGGACTGCTACTCCACTCTCTCAACACTTGTAAAGCCGCTTTATCTATTTGGGAAGGCATGAAAAAGCTAGAACCTTGGATTGAAAAGGAGATAGAAAGAGATAGCGTCATCATCGCCAGCCTGCTACACGATGTCTGCAAGACAGATATTTACGTACGCTCAGTCAAGAAGAGAAAGAATGCCTTAGGTAATTGGGAAGACTCAGAAGGTTATAAAGTAACCTACAAAAACTTTCCGATGGGACACGGAGAAAAATCCGTTATTTTTCTTCTCTGCAACGGACTTGCCATGACAGATGCCGAGATGCTTGCCATTCGTTGGCACATGGGTGCATGGGGCATCAACATGAACAGTTACGAGGACCAACGCTGCTATGACACATCCCGAAACCTCTACCCGCTTGTCTCCATTATTGAATCTGCCGACTCTTTAGCCGCAAGTATCATGGAGAGATCAAGCGAGGAGATGGATGAGATGTAATGTTTTTCAGTTCCCTATTTCCTTACTCTCAGCAATTCCTTTGCATTATTTACAGCTGCTTCTGAAAGGATGGAGCCGCTCAACATCTGAGCTATCTCTTGGATGCGCTCCTCATCTGTTAACTGCTTAATATTTGAAGTGGTCGATTTCTCATCGTCCATTTTGTAAACTTTGTAATGGGTTGCGCCCTTGGCTGCAATCTGAGGCAAATGTGTAATACTGATAACCTGCATATTATGTCCCATCTGTTGCATCAAATCGCCCATTTTATCAGCAATTTCTCCGGAAACTCCCGTATCAATCTCATCCAAAATGATGGTTGGAAGGTCTGACGATTGAGACAAAATAGATTTTAAGCTGAGCATTACCCTAGATATTTCACCACCAGAAGCAATGGAAGCAATTGGTTGCAGCGTTTTATCTTTATTAGCAGAGAAAAGGAAGTTAACCTCATCCATTCCATTCGTTCCTGGTTCCTGAAGTTCATTGAAATCAATCTTCAACTTCGCATTTGGCATACCCAAACGATGAAGCAAGTCAAGAATCTGATCTTCTATTTTGGGAGCAAGCTCTTTACGTGCTACAGACAGCTCTCCTGCCATCGAAAGCAGTGTTTTTAACTGTTCTGCAATCTCTTTTTCCAAACGTTCTACATTCTCAGAACCAGAATCCAACAGCTGCAATTGTTCGTCAAAAGAGTTCTGAAGTTCCAATAGTTTTGCAACAGAATCTACATTATGTTTTTTCTCCAGCGTATAAATCAAGTCCAGACGTTCATTAACTGCATCCAAACGATTTGGATCCACCTCCACATCATTGCACTTCACCTCCAACTCACGAACTATATCTTTCGTCTCGATCAAACATGAATCCAAACGCTCTGCCAAAGAGGCTGCCTCCGGCAAATATTGTCCTGCCATCTTCAACGAAGCAGAAGCATCTTTCAAGGCTTGATTTACCGACTGCTCATTTTCGTCAAGCAACCATAATGCTTTTGATAGTGACCCTTTAATCTCACTGCTATGCGACAAACGCTCAGCCTCTGATTCTAAAGTTTCTTGCTCTTCACTTTGAAGAGCAGCATCCTGAAGTTGTTTCAATTGAAACTCAAGATAGTCTCGATTGGCATTCTGACGAGCTATTTCCTCGCGCAGACGAGCTAAAGTACGTTTATCTGTTTCATATTTGAAATAGATCTCCCTATATGTTGACAGACGCTTCTCATTATCTGCGATAGCGTCTACAATCTTCAATTGAAAATGATTATCGTTTAGAAGAAGATTCTCGTGTTGAGAATGGATATCAATCAGCTTTTCACCCAACAATTTCAAGGTTGAAACGTTGGCAGGTGTATCATTAATAAAAGAGCGGGATTTTCCGTTCGGCAGAATTTCACGACGAATAATACATTCATCATCATAATCAAGATTCTCCTCCTCGAAGAAAAGATTCAAACCGTAGTTCGAAATGTCAAAGAGAGCCTCAACCACACATTTCATTTCTTGATTCTTCAATGCCTTCGAATCTGCCCGTTGTCCTAAGATAAGACCCAAGGCTCCCAAAAGAATAGATTTTCCGGCACCAGTTTCTCCTGTTATCACAGAAAAACCTGGATGTACTTCGATGATTGACTTGTCTATCAAAGCATAATTTTCTACCGAAAGTCTCTTTAACATACCTCTTCGTTTATTCCCGCAGTTATTGAATGTTCTTGTTGTAAAAAAATCGCTTATGAATTAAGCAACTCCTTCAATTTTTGTGATTGAGTAGGCAATATGGAAATCATCACATCATAAACCTTCTTTTTCTCTTCTGAAGTAGCATCGCGAAACATATCCAAAATCTCGTTCATCTTTGCCTCCATGAAAAGCTGCAAAGCGACAGAGAAAGGTTTCTCTCGATTTACTTCCTGCAAATAGGGCAAGTTCTCAAATATCTTATTTCTTCCCTTATCTGCGCTCTGTGCCATCTCATCCAATCCAAGACGATGGTATTCGTAACTTACCTCCCTCAATTTACGGAGACGTTCATCACGGTAATTACTGATTAAAGCATAACGATTTTTATCGCTTTGGAAAGCCTTCCAACCTAAATCCTCTGACGACTGTGCCAACGCTGCGATAGCCTCAGCTTTCTCGAAATATTTTGTTCCGCCTAAACGGCTGTATGAATCGAAATTAATACCCAAAATTACATTTACATAAAATGCCATGACTGACATCAAATTCGAATCATATGAATTTTCGTTGAACTCAAGACGATCAGCCTGTGCATAATTGAAATTGAAATTCTCATCCTTGAAATTAAACAAAGTCGTAGTATAAGATGAGTTGTAAACCGGACGATTAGCCTGAATCTGCAAAGAGCCAGAATAGTTATCTCCTGAAACGGAAGATATTGTAACAACGAAATTACAATTTATACGCTCTTCGTTCAAGAATATGGCATCTGTCCATTTCTGTGAATTGATAAACTCCGTCAAACGGTTTCCAAATTCAGTGTAGATATCTTTATTAGTACCCTCGATATTGTCCGTATTTACCTGAATACGGCAATCCAACTCCTGAGCCATCGTCAAATGCAAGGAGAAGAAAAGAATCGAAATGATGCAAAATATTCTCATAATGAGTTTTATTGTTAGTTTTTAATCAAAGAAATTTCTTGGCGTAATCGATAATATCCTTAGCCACCAGATGTTTATCCTTCAACTCGTACGGAGTTGTATGGCCTTGTCTATCAATGATATTTATCTTATTTGTGTCATAACGGAAACCTGCATTCTTATCATTCAATGAATTCAGAACGATAAAATCCAAGTTTTTACGTTCACATTTACCTTTGGCGTTACTTTCCTCGTTATTTGTTTCAAGAGAGAAACCTATAAGTAGCTGACCCTCATGTTTCATCTTACCTAAAGCAGCTGCAATGTCATGAGTAGCTTTTAGTTCCAAAGTGAAGTCTCCCTTTTGTTCGCGTTTTATCTTCTCCTCAACAGGATGAGCCGGAGTATAATCGGCAACAGCAGCGCAAAGAATCACCACATCTTGAGACGGTGCCGTTTCAACCGCTGCATTATACATCTCCTTTGCCGATTCCACCTGCACTACTTTGATGTTAGGATGTTCAGCTTTCACCTGCACTGGACCAGAGATAATAGTTACTTCCGCACCACGACTCGCACACTCTTCCGCCAAAGCATAACCCATCTTTCCGGATGAATAGTTTCCTATAAAACGGACAGGGTCTATCTTTTCGTATGTCGGTCCGGCAGTAACCATCACCTTCTTGCCTTTCAAATCTTGAGATTCAGAAAAAAAACGGTCCAAACAATCGGCTATTACCTCAGGCTCTTCCATGCGTCCTTTCCCTTCCAATCCACTGGCCAAAAAACCTGTTCCTGGTTCGATGATATGCACACCGTCTTTTCGGAGAGCATCCAAGTTGCGTTGCACAGCAGGATGTTTATACATATCTAAATCCATAGCAGGAGCTATGAACACTAGACATTTAGCAGAAAGATAAGTTGTAATCAGCAGATTGTCTGCCACACCATTGGCCATTTTGCCGATAGAATTGGCCGTTGCAGGAGCTATCAAATAGGCATCTGCCCATAAGCCCAATTTCACATGACTGTTCCACTCTCCATTCTCTGGATTGAAGAAATCGACCAAGATAGGATGCCCAGACAATGTTGCCATTGTAAGCGGTGTGATGAACTGCTTAGCAAGAGGTGTCATTACAACCTTCACGTCAGCGCCACGTTTCACCAATTCACGAACCAATATAGCCGATTTGTAAGCAGCTATACCACCCGTAATGCCCAATATGATGTTTTTTCCTTTCAGCATATAACCAAATCATTTTCGAATTTCACTTCATGCTTTTCATAACAGAAGGTAGTTCCCAATAAGAGAAACAAGCATCTTCTTTCAGAGAAATAGGCAGAAAAGCCACCTGCAATATCAATCAACAAAAAACAGATAAAAGATAAAGGACTATAAGAATAGCTCTTTATCTTTTCCTTTTTCCTTAATATTCGGGATGTATGACTTATTGTTTATCCTTCAATGGATCTCTCCAATAAACCTTACCCTCTATAAACTCTTGAGTTGCGATCAAATTTGGCTTTGGCAACTTCTCGTAGAAACGAGAAATCTCAATTTGCTCCCTATTTTCAAAAATCTCTTCCAAATTGTCATTATAAGAAGCGAATTCCTGTAATTTCTTTTCCAACTCATCCTTAATCTCGACACTAATCTGATTAGATCTTTTTCCGATAATGTTCACAGATTTGTAAATATTGCCGGTTTCTTCACACAGATTATTGTTATCACGTGTGATTGTTGAGTTTGGAGCCGATACTTTCTTGTAATCCATAATATTGAAAATATGTTTTTTATTTTTATTTGAAGTGTTTAGAAGACTTCTCAAATATGTTAAAAGCCTCCTTTTTATATTTGCTATTAGGGTAATAGTTGGTGAATGCATAGTACTCATCTACTGTATCCCTGTATCTTTCTTCCTGTTTTGATGCAATACTCTCTTCTGCCTCTAAGAATTTTGATTTCAAAATAAGGAACATCAACTCTTCCTCATATTTACTTCCAGGATACTCTTTGATGGCATTTCGAGCTGCTATCACAGCCGACTTATAGTTATTTCCTTGATAATTACCCAACTTATGATAAAGCTTAGCATTCAAATAAGCTTTGTATGCCAACTTATCCTTCATCTCTTCCAACATCTTTGTTGCCTGAGGAATGTACTCACTCTTTGGATAAAGTTCCATAAATGCCGTAAACTCTTCTATTGCCTTGTTAGTGAATTCCTGATCCAGCTTAGCTTCAGGAGATTCCAAGTAGTAACATTCACCTACATGGAATTTACACTCTTCTGCATATTTACCTCTCGGATAACTTCTGAAATAGCCAGCGAAATAGCTCCTTGCTGTAAGGTTGTCCTCATTTTTAAAATGAGACATAGCCATCAAGTAAAGGGCTTCCTCTCCTTTTTCCGTACCCTTGAATGCAGTTACTACAGGTTCCAAAAGGGTTACTGCGTTCAGATACTTACCCTTTTCATAAAATTCTTTTGCCTTAGAGAACCTCATATCATAATCGGAACTCTTAATCAACCTATTGTATTCTCCGCAACTAGACAAGAGAAGTATAGATAACAACGCTATGTAAAATTTTTTGATAGCCATTATATTTTTAGTTCGCAAAATTATCAATTCTATTCCAATAGAAAAAGTAAAATCTTAAAAATTAACTATTATTATTCGAGTATCACCATTTTTTCGGTCATTCAGTCCTTTTCATTTTGAATGTCTACCTCAAATAATTTGTTTTTTTTCTTTTGATTGTTACTTTTGCAATCGAAAAGCACGCGCACATATTTTGTGCACATATTTATAAACGTTTATATTCATATTTGTTGTATGTTAAAGAAAATATTGTCAATATCGGGAAAAGCAGGTTTGTTTGAATTGGTATCTCAAGGTAAAAATATGCTTATAGTTGAGTCTTTGACCGAGAAGAAACGCATACCAGCTTATTCACACGAGAAGATTATTTCATTGGCAGATATAGCCATTTTCACTGACGATAGCGAAGTTCCCTTAAGAACAGTTTTAGAATCCATCAAAACAAAAGAGAATGGAGTGAAGGCTTCTGTCGATCCAAAAAGTGATGCAAATGCTCTCCGCGATTATTTCGCAACAATTTTGCCTAACTTCGACAGAAACAGAGTTTATGCATCTGACATAAAGAAAGTGCTCGCATGGTACAACCTTTTGATTGAAACCGGACACAACGATTTTTCTGAAAAAGAAGAGAGCAAAGAAGAGGCTAAAGCTTAATCGGCTAAACAAAGAAACCAAAAGGAACAGCTGTTTGTCGTTCCTTTTTTTATGTCTTTTCTAAAGACTCTCAAAAGAACAATTAGATTTCTAAAAAAATGCACGTGAATAGTTTTTACTACAAATCATTTATCGCCACGAAATAAACAAAACGAATTTCAAATAAACCGTTGTCTTCACATATAGTGAACGTTCATTCTATTGAATGACCACCCAAAATGGATTTCATCTCTGTCCGAGATTTATAGACACCTGATCACGTGCACTTATTTCCAAAATTAATGGGTCAGTAGAAATTTAGTGGGGAAAGAAATATCATAAAAAACCAAGTATCAACGTTTCTATACCATGGAAACAAAACAACTAATAGCGTTGGCAGAAGTAGTACTGCCAACCGAGATA
>JALNVE010000028.1 GCA_023227695.1 Paludibacteraceae bacterium | reverse complement strand
GGCTTTCCGAACACAGTTCAGGGGCGTGGCAGACGTGAAGTTTTTCATGTACAGGCTTGCCAAACTTTATTCTTGAATCTGGGGATTCTTGTCGCTATACCAACCCCACCTATCCGCTGATCCTTTATTTCTATCTGATTATCCACTTTTTTCTGATTATAATCAAACACGATCTGGCCAAACCAATCTCCAAAAATCATATCAAGCACTGATTTTGCCTTGATGCGGACAGGCTTATCATCTGCCGTAGTTCGAGCCACCTCTATCTCGCAAACCAACAGATGATCGGCATCTATGGTCTGCTGACCTACATTGAAATTATCGGTTGCCTGATAAACACGCATCTTAAAAATTTCCAAAGGAATATCTATGTAGGACTTGTAAGTCCACAAGAAAAGAGGAATCAATAAGATGGCTACAATCGACGAACCAGCCCAAATGCCATACTGAAAATCATTAGTAAGATTGAACCAAACAGAAAACAACGCCCAACCCATCAACATCTGAACAAACAGAAACAAGAAAGCAAACGAGAAATGAACCTCTGACAATTTCTTTACATATTGCTTCAACATGCTATAATTGAGCCATCCGACAAGCAGATAGACAATTTGAATAGACAAGAAGCCAACCGGCATAAAGTCAACCTCCATAATGCCCAACAATCCGGGCAAGGAAAGCGTGACACTAGAAACGACAAAATAGATAATGCCTTTTTTGTCTTCCAACATCTTCAGTTTCTTTGCAACCAAGAGAACGATGATCGACAGGATTATCGCCACAATCAGAAACAACAAATATGTTTTGAGAATATATTCTATATCTAAATTCATATCAATCTATTATTATTCGGTAATTAAAAGTCATGGGTGAATGTTCCATCAAATGGTCGTACAAAGTGTCCACTATCTGTTTCCTCTGTTTTTGATCTTCCATTTGATAAATGGGAACCAAATGCACATCGATGGTACGCAACAAACCCTCGCCTGGAGTTTCACTCTTTACTATTCCCTTTTCCACATAAACATCCGAAATCACATCAGACAACTCCGCCAAACAAAAATTACGAATGTCATTGTTTGTCACCACCCGATTGCGGCTACCCAAAATATATTTAAAACGTGCAATACGCTCATTTCCAGATGGAGGTGGCATTCCACCCAACGTCGGCGTCACTAAAACAGCAGGCTCCACATCGCCAAACATAGACTCTTGAGGATTCAACGACTGACCTATGCGGATACCATTAGCCAACTCTCCCAATGTAGTCCAGTATCGAACATAAAAAAAGTTGGTTCCCTCCGGAGGCTCCACAAACAGATAATAAGGAGAATCAGAACCCACTAAACTTCGCTTCGAGACCTGACTTATTTTGGATAATAGTCGCTCGATCAAATAAACATTCTCAGTATTATTGCCCATCTCTGAAGATGAAAAAAGACTCATTTCATCCTCCAACAGATGCTGAAGACGCAGAAGATAATCCTTTGCATCTCGATAATCGAACGTTTCGCAACCACCCTGACGCAATGTATAACAACAGTCTGATGTCTGTTTTTTATATCCGTATGTGCATCCATAAATACGATTCATGCTGTCTGTAACATCTAGAATGTTGAGCAAAGCCTCATTTTCCTTAACTGGAATTGGAATAACGCCAATGTCATTTTTTGCCGTATGGTTAACACTCCTTAAATCCCTATTTACCAAAGGAATGGCATTCACCACAATTTGAATATCAGACAAAACAGTAAATGAAAATTGAGGAGGGAAATCGATTTCCAACCAAAGCAGAGATTTAGGATTTCGAGTCAACTCCACCTCATCCATTCCCTCAGGCCATGAATGACAAGAAGTTTCATCAATCAATAAATCATCTTCTATGGTAACATAATGAGACTGATAGAACTGAAGCACACTCTCGTTTAATTGAACAGAGTTCTCCTGCGAACGGAAAAAATCAGAAAGAGCATCATCCTCCTTTTCGGGTATAACATGTAGTCGATTACTTACCTTTATAGGTTTCCCGTCATGTTTCCATTCACAGAAAGACAACAATCGCAAAGATTCTCTACGCCTATCTACATTCGGAAAATCAAGATAGAGTGACAAATGTTTCAGATTCTGTTGCTCACCTATCACCTCTATGCCAACAAACACCTTGTTGCAGTTCTCCGGGGATGTATTCTGCCTAAAAATCAACTTTTTATCCAAGCCGTTCTGAACCTCATAAATATCTCCTCCCACAACCATCTTTTGTATTGAGCCCCTAAACAGTTGTGTTTTACAAACAGGAAAGAACGAATAACGCGTCGTGGTTTTCTCCCCAACGAAAGGCGAAATGGTATAAAAGCCATGTAATGGATTGGTCACCACATTATCTATCAACGGTTTAATATAAGCGACCGCATGTGCAGGACGAGCCATCATAACCGATTCTGGCAACAAAACCTCGCTCAACCTCCGCATGGTACGAAGCTCAATATCAGCAATATCATCAGACAAGAGATGAAGCTGCATAGCCAACGCCTCAATCAGCAATCTGACGAAAGGATCCAGATTCTCAACCTTCTTGATATTCCAATAATCCAAGGCTGTTTTTATCATACGATCCTTGATCTCCTCCTTACTTTCTCGATATCTGTTCATTACAAAAACTTAATCTTTAGATAAAGGTCCCAAAAACAATTTGTAGTGCAGCCTGCATCTGTTACCTGTTGATTTAAGTGTAGCATCGATAAAGACATCCACACGTTTCTTCACACTTACTTGATGAGCCAAAATATTCTCAATCAAAGCATCTTCCACTTCCAAACGATAGACACAATCAGTGTGCGATGGATTGTGATAAACATTCGGTAAAACGAGTCTTCCAAATATCCAAAGAAACGATTCGTTCAAAATCCATCTCCCAGATATCTGTCCCGTATTTTCTGTCAAAGCTATGTTCGCCAGGATAGGTCATGATCAACAGCTCAATATGTTGATCAACCGACTCTAATTCGGAGCATTTTTCAATTTTTCCGTGGTTGTCTAACAAAGCAGAAAAATCCAACGGTATTTTATAGTACAGTCTTTCCATACCAAAAATATCATAATGATTACAACTAAAGTTAAATGAAGAAGATTATCGACTTTTTAGGTTACTTCTAGCCACAGATAAACTTCAAACTAAACAAAAAACAATGCAGATACTGCAAACAATTCATAATACAAAACAATAAACAAGCATTATCTCTCTTATGAAATCTTGTCGCAAATATAGAAAAAACAAAATGACATTTCCAAATGACAAGAACACAAGATATAAACATCATGTATTTGCATTACAAATACATAACCTCACAAATAAGAGAAAAAAGAACCATTTAATCGAGAAATATGAGGATAAAAAAAAAGAAAAAAAGAAAAAAAGAAAAATATATTTTTAAAACAAATTTTAAAAATTACATTTTTGAGCATCTCATATTGTAGTTTATTGCTCTTTCTTTTTTCATTTAAACGTTTTATCGCACATCCAAATTCATTTTTACACCCTCGTCCAGACCAAATAATTACCTAAAATCACACCACCAATGCAACAGGCTACGGAGAGCACGCAATAAAGGGCAAAGGAGAAGTAATCGCCTTGTCGCAACAGGAACATGTTCTCGTACGAGAAGGTGGAGAAGGTAGTAAATCCGCCGCAGAAACCTGTGGTCAACATCAAGCGTACGTCCGTAGAGAACCCGAAGCGTTCGGAAATGGCATAGAAAGCACCTATCAACATACTGCCCAATAGATTGGCAGTAAAGGTAGCCCATGGAATGGAGAAGAAATGTATGCTATGCAGAGCCATCTGAAGTAAATGACGGAAGATACATCCCAACCCACCTGCACAACCTATTAAGAACAACGTTTTAACCATAAATTTGAACATAAAAAAGAGAGATGACCCGTAGATCATCTCCCGATATTTTAATTAAAATAAAATTTTATTTCTGAGAATCTAAAACAGATTGAGTAGCCTTAGCAGCCTCTTCTCTCTTCTTCTTTAATTCCATTTGTTTTCTGTATGAATCACTATTATCACGACCGATAGTCTTGATTACATAGATTGTATCAGCTTGAGCATCGTACTTCTCAACGTGCATTGTGTACTCATATCCCTGCTCATAATAGAAGTTTTTAAAGTGGCCACAGAATGGTTCCCATTGTGTTTTATCCTTACGGCTATATCCTCTTCTTATCTGATAACATCTCTGCATATCGTTGGTAAGTACCAACTCTCCAGAAACCTTCATAAATTCCTGTGGTATTGCTGGCAAAGCTAATGCGCTAAACAAAATACCTAATATTATCTTCTTCATGATATTTCAATATATTAAATTACATTCGACTGATAAACAACTCACAAATATAAATAAATTTAGTTTACATGTTCTCTTTTTGAAGAAAAAAAGAATAATTGAAAATTTTTCAAGCCTCGCCTGAATTACCGAAGTTGATTGGCATCGGATTGTTAGGTTCATTAGGCTCTGGTTTACGGATTGGACCGTATTGCATCTCATATTTCGCAATGTTATCCTGCAAAGCCATCAACAATCTCTTAGCATGCTCAGGAGTCAAAATAACGCGGGATTTCACCTTTGCCTTAGGTGTATTCGGCATAATTCTGACAAAATCAACGACAAATTCAGAGGAAGAATGCGAAATAATCGCCAAGTTTGAGTAAACTCCTTCTGCCACCTCTTCATTCAATTCTATATTAACCTGATTTGCTTTATTAATCTCCTTTTCCATTTTATAGTCATTTTTCGTTCAAAATATGAAGCTTCAAATCATACTAAGAAGCATTTTAATTGCATGCGCTAATATAATATTATTTCAGAAACCTTCCAAACAAAAACAAACAAAGAGAGGAGACCAAAATGACCTCCTCTCCTCTTTATCTTAGTGGGAAACCCACATTATATGTCATCTTCAACAACAACCTCGTGGTGGATTGGTGCATCGACTACAGATTTACGAGTCTCATAGACTTTATCCATCTCATCTTTTGAGCCTACGATGATCTTATCGAATTCATGGAGACCAGTACCAGCAGGAATCAAATGTCCACAAATAACATTTTCCTTCATGCCTTCCAAGAAGTCAACCTTACCACGGATAGCAGCATCGTTCAATACCTTCGTAGTTTCCTGGAATGATGCAGCAGACATAAAGCTAGTAGTCTGCAATGCAGCACGAGTAATACCTTGAAGCACCTGGCTTGATGTTGCTGGGATTGCGTCTCTTACAACAACCAACTTCATATCCTTACGCTTCAATGAGCTGTTCTCGTCTCTCAACTTACGAACTGTAACGATCTGTCCTGGCTTCATCGTCTCAGAATCACCGGCTTCAACGACAACCTTCTTACCGAAGATTCTATCGTTCTCATCCATAAAGTCTAATTTATCAACCAACTCTTTTTCCAAGAAGCGTGTATCTCCTGGATCTGCAATCTCGACTTTACGCATCATCTGACGTACGATAACCTCAAAGTGCTTATCATTGATCTTCACACCTTGTAGACGGTAAACGTCTTGAACCTCGTTTACGATATATTCCTGAACAGCTGTAGGTCCCTTGATTGCCAAGATATCGGAAGGTGTGGTAGCTCCGTCTGACAACGGTGTACCAGCACGAACGTAGTCGTTCTCCTGTACCAAGATCTGTTTTGACAATGGAACAAGGTATTTCTTAACCTCACCTGTCTTAGAAGTAATTGAGATCTCACGGTTACCACGTTTAACCTTACCGAAATTAACCTCTCCATCGATTTCGGCAACAACTGCTGGATTTGATGGGTTACGAGCCTCGAACAACTCAGTAACACGAGGAAGACCTCCCGTGATATCGCCTGCCTTACCGACAGCTCTAGGGATCTTAACTACTATTTCACCACACTTAACTACTTCAGCTTCATCTACAACCAAGTGAGCGCCCACTGGCAAGTTATATGTTCTTAAGATTTCGCCCTTCTCGTTAACAACGTGTGCAGCAGGGATCTTAGTCTTATCCTTAGACTCGATAATGATCTTCTCCTTCAAACCTGTTGTTTCATCAGACTCAGTCTTATAAGTAACATTCTCTATGACGCCATCCAACTTAATGCGACCACCAACCTCTGTGATGATTACTGCATTAAATGGATCCCATTCACAAATTCTGTCACCCTTATCTACCATATCACCATCCTTAAAGAACAATTTAGCACCATAAGGGATGTTGCTGTTAGTTAGAACAATCTTAGTATTTGGATCAACGACCTTCAACTCAGCCAAACGACCTACAACAATTTGAACTTTAGATCCGTCCTCGTTTTCAGAGGTAACGGTACGAAGTTCTTCGATCTCCAAAATACCTTTGTAACGAGAAGTGATACCAGATTCAGCAGCGATGTTACCTGCGATACCTCCTACGTGGAATGTACGCAAAGTCAACTGTGTACCAGGCTCACCGATTGACTGAGCAGCGATAACTCCGACAGCCTCACCTTTCTGAACCAAACGGCTTGTTGCCAAGTTACGTCCGTAACACTTAGTACAAACGCCCTTCTTAGATTCACAAGTCAAAACTGAACGGATCTCTACTCTCTCAATTGGAGATTCCTCAATGATCTGAGCAGCATCCTCTCTAATCTCTTCACCGGCTTTAACAATAACCTCACCAGTTAGAGGGTGTTGGATATCGTGTACAGAAACACGACCCAATATTCTTTCATACAAAGAAGCTACAACCTCTTCATTATTCTTTAATTCAGTACAAACCAAACCACGCAATGTACCGCAATCTTCCTCATTGATGATAACATCGTGAGAAACGTCAACCAAACGACGAGTCAAATATCCTGCATCGGCAGTCTTCAACGCGGTATCGGCAAGACCCTTACGAGCACCGTGTGTTGAAATAAAATACTCCAACACGGACAAACCTTCCTTAAAGTTAGAAAGAATTGGGTTCTCGATGATCTGACCACCTTCAGCACCTGACTTCTGAGGTTTTGCCATCAAACCACGCATACCAGAGAGCTGACGAATCTGCTCTTTAGATCCACGGGCTCCAGAATCAAGCATCATATATACTGAGTTGAATCCTTGGTCATCTTCAGAAATGGTCTTCATCAAGATGTTTGACAACTTGGCGTTGATATGTGTCCAAGTATCAATGATCTGATTATAACGCTCGTTGTAAGTAATGAATCCCATGTTATAGTTATTCATAATCTCAGCAACCTCATTATAACCCTCCTCTACCAATTCATCTTTCTCCTTAGGGATAATGACGTTTTCAAGGTTAAATGACAAACAACCCTTAAATGCCATAAGGTATCCTAAGTTCTTAATATCATCAAGGAACTGTGCTGTACGAGCAACTCCACAAGTTTTGATCACCCTACTGATAATATCGCGAAGTGATTTCTTTGTGATAAGAGTATTTACATATCCAGCCTCTTCAGGTACGTTTTGGTTGAAGATCAAACGTCCGACTGTAGTATCAATCATCTTGTCTTCAATCTTTCCTTCAGCATTCAAATCCTTAACGTAAACCTTGATTGGAGCATGTAAGTCAACTTTCTTCTCATTATATGCAACCAAAGCCTCCTCTACTCCGTAGAATACGAGTCCTGAACCCATAGCTCCAGCACGTGGCTTAGTGATATAATAAAGTCCAAGAACCATATCCTGAGAAGGAACGGTGATTGGAGAACCATTAGCTGGGTTCAAGATATTGTGAGATGCAAGCATCAAGATCTGAGCCTCCAAAACTGCCTCGTTACCTAATGGCAAGTGAACGGCCATCTGGTCACCATCGAAGTCGGCGTTGAACGCTGTACATGCGAGTGGGTGCAATTGAATAGCCTTACCCTCGATCATCTTTGGTTGGAATGCCTGGATACCCAAACGGTGCAATGTAGGGGCACGGTTCAATAGAACTGGATGACCTTTCATTACGTGTTCCAAAATATCCCAAACGACAGGATCCTTACGGTCAACAATCTTCTTAGCTGACTTTACAGTCTTAACGATACCACGTTCAATGAGCTTCCTAATAATAAACGGTTTATATAGCTCTGCAGCCATATCTTTAGGAAGTCCACACTCGTGCATCTTTAACTCTGGACCAACGACGATAACTGAACGTGCAGAGTAGTCAACACGTTTACCCAACAAGTTCTGACGGAAACGTCCTTGTTTACCTTTCAAACTGTCAGACAATGACTTCAATGGACGGTTAGCATCTGTTTTAACAGCGCTAGACTTTCTTGAGTTATCGAACAATGAATCGACAGCCTCCTGAAGCATACGTTTTTCATTACGTAAGATAACCTCAGGTGCCTTTATCTCGATCAATCTCTTCAAACGGTTATTACGGATAATAACACGACGATAAAGATCATTCAAATCGGAAGTTGCGAAACGGCCTCCATCCAATGGAACCAAAGGACGAAGCTCTGGAGGAATAACCGGAACGATCTTAACAATCATCCATTCAGGTTTATTCTTTCCGTTAGAAGAACGAAATGCCTCTACAACCTGCAAACGTTTCAAAGCCTCGCTCTTTCTCTGTTGAGAAGACTCTTGGTTTGCACGGTTTCTAAGGTCGTATGACAAGCTATCCAAATCAACGCGTTGAAGCAAATCGTAGATTGCTTCTGCACCCATCTTAGCAACGAACTTATTAGGATCCGTATCTTCAAGCATTTGATTCTCCTTTGGAAGAGCATCGATAATATCAAGATACTCCTCTTCAGTCAAAAGATCCTGCTCTTGAATACCGTCTTCAGCCTTTATACCAGGTTGAACAACGACATATCTTTCATAATATATGATAGCATCCAACTTTTTAGTTGGCATACCTAGCAGATAACCTATCTTGTTAGGCAATGAACGGAAGTACCAGATGTGCGCAACAGGAACAACCAACTGGATGTGTCCCATACGCTCACGACGTACCTTTTTTTCTGTTACCTCAACACCACAACGGTCACAGACAATACCTTTATAACGGATTCTCTTGTACTTACCGCAGTGACATTCATAATCTTTTACTGGGCCAAAGATTCTTTCACAAAACAAACCATCACGCTCTGGCTTGTAAGTCCTATAGTTGATGGTCTCTGGTTTCAAGACCTCACCACTAGACTGTTCAAGGACCTCCTCTGGAGAAGCCAAGCCAATGGAAATTTTGGTGAAATTAGTCTTTATCTTATTATCTTTTCTAAAAGCCATATCTGTATTTTATAAAGAGTTATAAAAGAATTTATAACATTAAACACCTTCACCTCAAAAAGAGGCGAAGATGTCATTTATTTTTAGTCAAGAGTGATACTCAATCCTAGACCTCTCAACTCGTGAAGCAATACGTTCAAAGACTCAGGAATACCAGCTGGTGGCATTGGATCACCTTTTACGATAGCCTCATAAGCACGAGCACGGCCCATGACATCATCAGACTTGATAGTTAAAATTTCTTGAAGTACGTGAGACGCACCGAATGCTTCCAATGCCCAAACCTCCATCTCTCCGAAACGTTGACCTCCGAATTGTGCTTTACCACCAAGAGGCTGTTGAGTAATAAGAGAGTAAGGACCGATAGAACGAGCATGCATCTTATCGTCGACCATGTGGCCCAACTTCAACATGTAGATAACACCTACAGTAGCTGGCTGGTCAAAACGCTCACCTGTACCACCATCATACAAATATGTCTTACCGTATCTAGGAACACCTGCCTTGTCTGTCCATGTGTTCAAATCATCCAAAGTGGCACCGTCGAAGATTGGAGTTGCAAATTTAACTCCCAACTTAAGACCTGCCCATCCGAGAACTGTCTCGAATATCTGACCCAAGTTCATACGAGAAGGCACACCCAATGGGTTTAGAACTATATCAACAGGAGTTCCATCTTCCAAGAAAGGCATATCCTCTTGACGGACAATTCTAGAAACAATACCCTTGTTTCCGTGACGTCCTGCCATCTTATCACCTACCTTAATCTTACGTTTCTTGGCGATGTAAACCTTAACCAATTGAACGATACCTGCAGGAAGTTCGTCACCGATAGTGATATTGAACTTCTTTCTCTTAGTGATGGCATCAAGTTCCTTGAATTTCTTTATATAATTCATGATCAAATCATGAATCATATCGTTCTTATGAGCGTCGGAAGTCCACTTGCTCAGAGAGATAGTTGAATAATCAATTTCATTCAACAACTTAGCTGTGAACTTAGCACCCTTAGGGACAATATCAGCACCCAAGAAATCCTTAATGCCTTGAGATGTCTTGCCATTTGTAAGTGTCAACAACTTCTCAATAAGAAGGTTCTTCAATTCAGCTGCTTTAGTATCAAACTCTTCATCCAACTTAGGAAGAATAGCTTTGTCAGTAAGTCTTGACTTACGGCTCTTCATTGCCTTAGAGAACAGTCTCTTTCCGATAACGACACCTCTCAAAGAAGGAGTTGCCTTCAAAGAAGCGTCTTTTACATCTCCGGCCTTGTCACCAAAGATAGCTCTCAAGAGCTTCTCTTCTGGAGAAGGATCAGACTCTCCCTTAGGAGTGATCTTACCGATTAAAATATCTCCTGGTTCAACTAGAGCACCGACTCTGATGATACCATTCTCGTCCAAGTTACGAGTTGCCTCTTCACTTACGTTAGGTATATCAGCTGTCAACTCTTCCATTCCACGTTTTGTTTCACGAACTTCCAATTGGTATTCGTCAACGTGAACAGAAGTGAACAAATCATATTTAACTGCCTTTTCGTTCAATACGATGGCATCCTCATAATTATAACCCTTCCAAGGCATGAAGGCAACCTGCAAGTTACGTCCGATTGCCAATTCACCCTGATCAGTAGAATAACCTTCAGTTAACAATTGACCCTTAGTAACGCGCTGACCTTTAACACAGATTGGGCGCAAGTCGATTGTTGTACTTTGGTTCGTCTTTCTGAACTTAGGGATGCTATACTCCTTAACTGCAGAATCGAAGCTTACAAACTCCTCATCCTCAGTTCTGTCGTAACGAATCTTGATGACTTTTGCATCTACATATTCAACAACACCTTCGTTCTCAGCAGCAATCTGAGTACGAGAATCTCTTGCCAATTGTCTTTCAATACCAGTACCGACAACAGGAGACTCATTACGCAACAAAGGCACTGCCTGTCGCATCATGTTTGATCCCATCAACGCACGGTTAGCATCATCATGCTCCAAGAAAGGAATCAAAGAAGCAGCGATAGAAGCAATCTGGTTTGGAGCAATATCCATCAAATCCAACTCTTGAGGAGTAACGACTGGGAAGTCACCCTCCTTACGAGCCTTTACTTTATCGGTCAAGAAGGTTCCATCTTCTTCAAGAGGACTGTTACCTTGAGCGATAATCTTGCCCTCCTCTTCCTCTGCTGTCATGTAAACAATTCCGTCCTCTAACATGTCAGCCTTACCGTTAACGATCTTTCTATATGGAGTCTCGATGAATCCAAGATCATTAATCTTAGCATGAACACAAAGAGAAGAGATCAAACCGATGTTTGGACCTTCTGGAGTCTCAATAGGACATAGACGACCATAGTGAGTGTAGTGTACGTCTCGCACCTCAAATCCGGCACGTTCACGTGACAAACCACCAGGACCCAATGCAGAAAGACGACGTTTGTGCGTAATTTCAGCAAGAGGGTTTGTCTGATCCATGAACTGTGACAATGCATTCGTTCCGAAGAATGAATTTATCACAGAAGAAATAGTTTTTGCATTGATCAAATCAATTGGAGTGAACACCTCGTTATCACGAACGTTCATTCTCTCACGGATGGTACGAGCCATACGTGCAAGACCAACACCAAACTGATTATATAATTGTTCGCCGACAGTACGTACACGACGGTTGCTCAAGTGGTCGATATCATCGACGTCTGCCTTTGAATTGATAAGTTCAATAAGATATTTGATAATTTCGATGATATCCTCTTTAGTCAAAACTCTTACACCCATATCAGTAGTAAGGTTCAACTTCCTGTTGATACGATAACGACCAACATCACCAAGATCATAACGCTTTTCAGAGAAGAACAATCCTGAGATAATTTCCCTTGCAGCTGCCTCATCAGCAGGTTCTGCATTACGAAGCTGACGGTAAATATAATAAACAGCCTCTTTCTCAGAGTTGCTTGGATCCTTCTGTAAAGTATTGTAAATAATTGAGAAATCAGAAAGATTTGCATCTTCCTTATGTAACAAAATTGTCTGAACGCCAGATTCAAGAATTTGGTCGATATGAGAAGCCTCTATAACAGTCTCACGATCGATAACGATCTCGTTTCTTTCGATGGAAACAACCTCACCTGTATCTTCATCAACGAAATCCTCAGTCCAAGTCTTCAAAATACGTGCAGCAAGTTTACGTCCAACAACCTTTTTCAAAGAAGCTTTAGACACCTTAATTTCTTCAGCCAAATTAAAGATATCGAGGATATCCCTATCACTCTCATATCCGATAGCACGTAACAGAGTTGTTACAGGAAGTTTCTTTTTACGGTCGATATACGCATACATCACATTGTTGATGTCTGTTGCGAACTCAATCCAAGAACCCTTGAACGGAATGATACGAGCAGAATAAAGCTTAGTACCATTGGCGTGCATACTCTGTCCGAAGAATACACCAGGTGATCTATGTAATTGAGATACAACGACACGCTCAGCACCGTTGATTACGAAAGTTCCTTTTTCAGTCATGTAAGGGATAGGACCCAAATATACATCCTGAATTATTGTCTCGAAATCCTCATGGTCAGGATCGGTACAATACAATTTAAGTTTTGCCTTCAAAGGCACACAGTAGGTCAAACCCCTTTCGATACACTCATCGATAGAATACCTGGATGGATCAATATAATAATCCAGAAATTCTAGAACGAAATTGTTTCTAGTATCCGCAATTGGGAAATTCTCTGCGAACACCTTATACATTCCTTCATTTTTCCTTTTCTCAGGAGGTGTATCGAGTTGAAAAAAGTCTCTGAACGACTTCAATTGCACTTCAAGAAAATCAGGGTATTCCTGTTGTTTCTTAACAGACGCAAAACTAACTCTTTGTTTTTCAGTTTGTGAAGACATTTATCGAAGAAATTAATTGAACTTGAAAAAGAATATAGACATAAAAAGGTTAAGAACCCTATAAAAAGGTTCTTAACCAAAGTTCCTGAAAATCAGGTTTATACTATTTAAGTTCAACCTCAGCTCCAGATTCTTCAAGTTTCTTTTTAAGATCCTCAGCCTCAGCCTTAGAAAGACCTTCCTTGATTGGGCTTGGTGCACCATCAACTAGATCTTTAGCCTCTTTCAATCCAAGACCAGTTAATTCCTTAACAGTCTTAACTACTTGAAGTTTGTTAGCACCAGCTGACTTCAAGATAACATCAAAAGATGATTTCTCTTCAGCAGCAGCACCACCTGCAGCAGGAGCAGCAGCAACAGCTACAGCTGCAGCAGCAGGCTCAATTCCGTATTCGTTCTTTAAAATTTCAGCAAGTTCGTTAACCTCTTTAACTGTCAAGTTAACTAGTTGTTCTGCAAAAGCTTTCAAATCTGCCATTGTATTCTTATTATTAAATGTTTGTAATCTTGTTTGTAATTTTATTTTATCTTTCTGAGAGTGTTTTCAATACACCGTGGATAGTATTTCCGCCTGATTGAAGAGCTGAAATAACGTTCTTTGCAGGAGATTGCAACAATGCGATAACATCTCCGATAAGTTCGTTCTTGCTCTTGATTGCAATCAATGTCTCTAATTGGTCAGCTCCGTAGAAACTCTCTTCAACGTAAGCAGCTTTCAAAGTCGGCTTTCCGTTAGGATTCTTTGCGCTAAAACTCTTGATAAGTTTAGCCGGAACATTATTAGAATTAGACAACATGATGGCAGTAGGACCTTCCAATGAATCGAAAATAGGTGAATAATCACCTTTTTGCTCCAAAGCCTTGTGAAGTAAAGTATTCTTAACAACAACCAACTTTACATCTTGAGAAAAACATTCTCTTCTCAAATTGCTAGTCTGATCTGCATTTAAACCTGCAGCGTCAGCCACATAGAAATGGTTGTATTCACCTAATAACCCTACCAACTGCTCTATAATAGCTTTTTTATCTTCCTTCTTCATGATTTCAAATTTAATTAGATTTCATCAATTGATTTAAGATCTACTCTCAGACCTTTACTCATTGTACTTGAAAGATAAATGCTCTTTACATATACACCCTTAGAAGAGGATGGTTTCAATTTGATCAAAGTATTGATGAACTCTTTTGCATTTCCATAAATCTGCTCTGGAGTAAAAGATACTTTACCTACAGAAGTATGAACAATACCAAATTTATCTACTTTAAAATCAATTTTACCTTGTTTTACCTCATTTACAGCTTTACCTACTTCATTTGTAACTGTACCGCTCTTAGGGTTTGGCATCAAACCACGAGGGCCTAACACACGACCTAGAGCACCAATTTTACCCATGATAGAAGGCATAGTGATGATAACATCTACATCTGTCCAACCACCTTTGATCTTTTCAATGTACTCGTCAAGACCAACATAGTCAGCACCAGCAGCTTTAGCTTCAGCTTCAGCTTCAGAAGTACACAATACAAGAACGCGAACATTCTTACCTGTTCCATTTGGAAGAGAAACAACACCTCTTACCATTTGGTTAGCCTTTTTAGGGTCAACACCAAGACGAACATCTATATCTACAGAAGCATCAAACTTTGTTGTAGTGATTTCCTTCACCAAAGCAGCAGCTTCCATTAGAGAGTAAGTTTTTCCTGCTTCAACCTTCTCTAAAGCTAACTTTTGATTTTTTGTAAGTTTACTCATTTCAATTGAAGTTATTATTTATTACCAGGAAACTCTCCTTTTACAGATATACCCATACTTCTTGCTGTACCAGCAACCATTGTCATAGCCGAATCAAGTGTGAAGCAATTAAGATCGGGCATTTTGTCTTCAGCAATAGCCTTTACCTGCTCCCAAGTAATCTCGACAATCTTTTTACGATTTGGTTCTGCAGATCCTTTCTTCTGTTTAGACGCTTCCAATAATTGGATAGCTACAGGAGGAGTTTTAACTACAAAATCAAAAGACTTATCAGCATAATACGTGATAACGACAGGCAATATCTTTCCACCCTTATCTTGAGTTCTAGCATTGAACTGCTTACAGAACTCCATAATATTGATACCTTTAGAACCTAAAGCTGGTCCTACTGGTGGAGATGGATTTGCAGCGCCTCCCTTTATCTGTAATTTGATAAATCCAGCAACTTCTTTAGCCATTTTGTTTTGAATTTTATTATATATACACAAAAAAATAGTCCAAGGAGAACCTTCAACTATTCTTTCTCAACTTGCATAAAGCCTAATTCGAGAGGAGTTTTCCTTCCGAATATTTTAACCATAACCTTTAACTTCTTCCGTTCGTTGTTTACCTCTTCGATTATGCCACTAAAACCACTGAAAGGACCATAGGCAACTTTTACAGTCTCTCCTACAAAGAAAGGAATGCTCATCTCCTCTGTTGAATCTTGCAACTCATCAACCTTTCCTAATATTCTGTTCACTTCACTTTGACGCAAAGGAACAGGATCCTTACTCTTAGATCCGTCTCCCAAGAAACCAATTACATTTGGTGTATTTGATAAACGATGGGGAACTTCTCCTACTAGCTGGGCTTCAATTAACACATAACCTGGCAAATAGCTTCTTTCTTTAGAAATCTTTTTGCCATTTCTAATTTGGTATACTTTCTCAGTCGGAATCAATACCTGGGATACATACTGACCAAGGTCCGTGTTCCTGATTTCTGCTTCAAGATACTCAAGAACCTTGTTCTCTTTACCACTAATGGCACGTAATACATACCATTTCTTTCCAGTCTCAGACATTCCTCCTCCTTTTTAGAATAATAAACCGTAGATAAACTTCATCAGAAGTTCGATTACTTTGTCCATAGCAAAAACCACCAACGCAAGTAGAAGGGAAGCGACTAGTACAACTATTGCGCTACTGATTAACTCACTACGGTTGGGCCAAGTAACTTTATTTACAAGCTCGTCGTATGACTCTTTGATGTATTCTACTACCTTCATTTTTAAATATTTTTGCACGGGAGGAGAGGCTCGAACTCCCGACACCTGGTTTTGGAGACCAGTGCTCTGCCAACTGAGCTACTCCCGTAATTTGCTCTCCGCCGAAACGGAGAGCTATATAATAAACTTAATGTTTATCCTAAAATGCTAGTGATTTGTCCTGAACCTACAGTTCTACCACCCTCACGGATTGCAAAACGAAGACCTTCGCTACATGCAACTGGAGTAATCAAACTAACTGTGATTTCCAAGTTATCACCTGGCATAACCATTTCAGTTCCTTCTGGAAGAGTGATCTCACCAGTTACGTCCATTGTACGGATATAGAACTGAGGACGGTATTTGTTGTGGAATGGAGTGTGACGTCCACCTTCCTCTTTCTTCAAGATATAAACAGAAGCCTTGAAGTCTGTGTGAGGAGTAACTTCACCTGGTTTACAAAGAACCATACCACGTTTAACTTGAGCTTTGTCAATACCACGAAGCAACAAACCTACGTTATCTCCAGCCTCACCTTTATCCAACAACTTACGGAACATCTCAACACCTGTTACAGTTGATTTCAACTTTTCAGCACCAAGACCGATGATTTCAATTTCATCACCAACCTTAATGATACCTGTTTCGATACGACCTGTAGCAACTGTACCACGACCTGTGATAGAGAAGATATCCTCAACTGGCATCAAGAATGGTTTTTCAACATCACGTTTTGGAAGTTCGATCCAAGAATCAACTGCATCCATAAGTTCCATGATTTTCTCTTCCCATTGTGGTTCTCCGTTCAATGCACCAAGAGCAGAACCTCTGATCACTGGAGTATTGTCGCCGTCGAAATCATAGAAACTAAGAAGCTCACGCATTTCCATTTCTACCAAATCCAACATTTCAGCATCATCAACCATATCACATTTGTTCATGAAAACAACCAAACGCGGTACGTTTACCTGACGAGCCAAAAGAATGTGCTCACGAGTCTGAGGCATTGGTCCATCAGTTGCAGCAACTACGATGATTGCACCATCCATCTGAGCAGCACCAGTTACCATGTTCTTTACATAATCGGCGTGTCCTGGACAGTCAACGTGT
>JALNVE010000027.1 GCA_023227695.1 Paludibacteraceae bacterium | reverse complement strand
TCGTGTAGGTTGGAAAACAGGCACCAGTTTCGGAAACAAAGATGCATGGTCTATCGGTGTGACCCCTGAATATGTGGTCGGAGTTTGGGTAGGCAATGCCGACGGCGAAGGTCGCCCAGGTCTCACAGGTGTAACCCATGCAGCTCCCGTCATGTTTTCAATCTTCAACCAATTGCCAGCCACTTCCTGGTTTAAGAAACCATCCAAAGGTATGGTCAGTATTGAAATCTGCCCACAGAGCGGATACAGACGAGGGCCAAACTGTCCCGAAGGAAAGTTTAAAAATGCAAGCAAGACTGAAGAGAAGTGCGCTAGCTGTCCATATCACCGAATTGTACATCTATCACCAGACAAGAAAAATCGCGTCACTTCACGTTGCATGTCGGTCAATAAAATGATTCACGAGAAGTGGTTTGTATTACCGCCTTCCATGGAGTGGTACTATAAGATGCACAACTCTTCCTACAAATCTTTGCCCCCATACCAAGACGGCTGTATAGCCGCCAACGAAGCCTTACCAATGGAGTTTGTCTATCCTAAAGAGGATAGTAAACTTTTCATACCGATTGATATCGATGGTAAAAAGAGCGAAATCATCTTCGAGGTTGCCCATCACGACAAAGATGCCACACTCTATTGGCACTTGGACGAGCAATATATCGGAAACACTTACCAGTTTCATAAGAAAGGAATTGATGCCGAAGTAGGAAAACACATCCTAACCATTACGGATAATCAAGGAAACACCATCAACAAGAAGTTTGAGATTGTAAACTAAGAAGCGGTATAGAAACCACAACTTTTTTTCTTGAACTGTCGTTTCCTGAATTTAGTTGACATAAAATAATTCGTGGTCAAAAAATGTCCACGGACTTTTTCTCTTGATCCAGAATCACCAAAGCCTATTTTCGTTTTTATCCGAACGATATTTTGTCTTTTTTAAGTTTCCATTTACAAACATAATGAGAGAGGTCTACAAAATTTATCTAAATTTGTGACGTTAATAAAAAGAGGAGAATCAAAAACACTCCATCTAGAAACATTCATCAAAAGGAAAATGAGGCAATTCGCTTTAATTCTATTATTTGCAATAAGCTCGATAACGGGCATATTTTCTCAAATCAACACAGATAGAGTTCTCTCTATCGGAAGGAATGCCCTATATTTCGAAGACTATATTCTTTCCATTCAATATTTCAATCAGGTAATCCGGATCAAACCCTACTTGGCAGATCCCTACTTCTTTCGTGCTGTTGCAAAGATAAACCTGGAAGATTACCAAGGTGCAGAAGACGACTGTACTTTAGCTTTGGACCGCAATCCATTCATGATCAATGCTTACGAGTGTAGAGGCATAGCCCGCATCAACCTGAAGAAATACAAAGAATCCATTGAGGATTTTGAAAAGGGACTGGAATTCGACCCCGACAACAAACGTTTTTTGCTATACAAAGGTGCCGCCTATCTTCAAGACAAAAAATACAAAGAGGCCGTCCAGTCTCTTACCACGGCTATCGACAAACATTCACAGTTTGTGGATGCTTACATCAACAGAGGGCACGCTTATCTGGCGTCAGAAGATACAGTAGCTTCCATGTCCGATTTCGAGAAGGCACTCCAACTTGATAAGTTCAAGTCAGAAAGTTACGCTTCCAGAGGTTTGGTTTATTACTCGATGGGCAAATACCGCGAGGCATTGGACGACTACAACGAGGCCATCCGACTAAAACCCGAGCGTTCCGGTTACTACATCAACCGAGGCATTATTCGATACAATCTTAACGACTTGCGCGGAACAATGAGCGACTACGACAACGTCATTCAACTCGATCCGAACAACGTTTTGGCTTACTATAACCGTGGTTTGCTCCGCAACGAAGTAGGCGACAAGAACCGCGCCATCGAAGATTTCGACCGTGTTCTAGAATTTGACCCAGAAGATTACATGGCCCTTTACAACCGAGCTTTGATCGAAATTGATTTGGGAGAAGCCAACAAAGCCATCAGGGACATAAACAAAGTTCTAAAGAAATACCCGGACTTCTACCCTCTTTATTACAACAGATCACAAGCCAAAGAGCTGATGGGCGACAAGAAAGGTGCTCAACTAGACTTCAACCAAGCTTATTTGATGGAGAGGGAAGGTTGGAAGAAGAAAAAGGACGAAAAAGAACAAAAGAAAGGCGAAGAGAAAAACGAGAAGACAAGGGAACAATCAGATAAAAACATCAAAAACTTCAACCGACTAGTTATAGCAGATAAAGAGGACGAAGAGCGTCGATTCTCTTACAAGAGCGAAATCAGAGGAAAGGTACAGAATGTCAACTTCAACATTGACATGGAATCCATCTTCCTGCTCTCCTACTATATCAAAGACAGTGAGTTGAAACGTCCTGAATATTATAGCCAAGCCATCGCTGACTTAAATGGCAGTGGAAAGTTGCCAGCCAAATTAAAGATAGGCAACGACGAAAAACAACTTTCAAAAGAGCAGATCGATGAGCATTTCCAATCCATCGAAAAATACAAAAAGTTGGATAACATCAGCAACGATCACGTCAGCCTTCTTTGTCGCGCTATAGACTTCGATCTCATTCAGGATTATCAAAGTGCCATAGAAGATTACAACCGTACCATCGAGCTAAATCCTAATTCATGGATTGCTTACTTCAACAGAGGCAATATCCGTCACAAAAAGATGAATTATGAAAAATCGCTCGAAGACGAGGTTGTCATTGAAGAGAACACACACAAGGCAGAAGCAGGTTCTCAACTTGATTACGGTCTTATTCTTAACGATTACGACAAAGTAACACAGCTTTATCCTGATTTTGCATTTGCCTGGTTTAACAAGGGAAACATATTGGCAGAACAGAAAGACTATAGAAACGCCATTGCCAACTACACCAAGGCAATTGAAAAAGAGAAAGATTTTGCAGAGGCGTACTTCAACCGAGGACTCACCAGACTATACTTAGGCGAAAAGGATAAATGCATCGCAGATCTAAGTAAAGCCGGAGAGTTGGGAATCTACGTTTCCTACAACATCATCAAGAGAATTCAACAGGAATAGGCTTGGTTTTTAATCGTCTTTTTGACATTTAAAATTTATATACAACTATCTTTGCATAAAAAAGGAATCATCATGTATCGTTATCGAATTTTCATCATCGGTTTTTTTCTATCCCTATTTACATCGGCATTGGGAGAAGAGGAGATTGACCCACAATGGTTTTTTTCTTATTTAGAAAAAGAGGTGAAAGGTTTCTCACCCGAGCAACTCGACAGCACAAAAAATGCACTTATGAGTTCCTATATCAGAGAATACAGAGATTTCGGGAAAGAACGTGCATTGGATTCTTTGTCTCACCGTACTGACAAACTCATCAAAGAGAGCAAAAAAGAGGCAGGAATCATAGAGGAGCCTGCAAAAAAACAGGCAGCAAACGAGAACAACAAAGAAGCAGCAAACAAAAACGAACAAAGAACTAGGAAAGAGATCAATGAAGGCGAAGAGATTGAAAATCTAGAGAGACAAAAAGAGCAGATAGAACAGGATATTGAACGTCTGAGAAGAGCAAAAAAAGAAGAAAAAAGCAACAGATACACCTATTTCATAGTCAGAGAGATTGAAAAGACAGAGAAGAAGGCAGACTCTCTTACAAAATCTCAATTGAAGAGTGGTGCCAATAGCTACATGGAACCCATCACATTCGACTCCATCAGCCACAAAGACTTTCTTCCAATGTTCCCTTACGAAGGGATCTCCTACTACCCTCAAAAAGTAGATTCTGCATCTAAAACACATTTCGAGCAGGTATACCAAGAGGTTCTGATGAGAAATATGTTTAAGAGAAGAAGCCTTACTCAAATGGCTATTTATCAGCCCGAACTAATTGAGTTTTACAATTTGGGCACCTACGATGACAAATCAGGTGACATACGTAATAATAGAAGGGACGTTTATCTTATCGACTTAGAAAAGAGAAACAGAGAGCCTGTCTTCGATCAGTTAAGCAAACTGATGAAAAAGAAAAACGAGGGTCCTTGGAGCTCGTATAAAAAGTTGACCATTCACTTCTCTCAATACTATGTAAACAACTGGTACAAAGGAGGAACGCCAAACTCAACGTTACTCTCCATCCTTGTCTACAACAAAAACTATAACAAAGATGATATCCTCACTTGGGACAACAGCCTCAACATGGAGGTCGGTTTTTACAACACCAGCGAAGATACCATCCGTGCCTTCCGTGTCAACAACGACGAGTTCAACATACTCAGCCGTTTAGGATACTTCACAGGAATCAAAAAGATTTACTACAGTTTATCCGGAGATTTCCGCACTTCCCTATTCACCAGTTACGACGGTATCAACTCCAATGATGTGGCAACGGCTTTTCTTTCTCCTTCCACACTCACCTTCGGTTTAGGTGCTGATTACCGCTACAACAAGAAGACATACCTTCAGTTGTCTCCTTTGGCATACCGACTCATCTTTATTACGGACGACCGAGTAGACCCAATTCATGAAGGCATCAAGCATGGCAAAAGTGCCAGTTATTGGGGATACAAAATTTACGGACAACTCTATTGGAAGTTCTCTAGAGAGATCGATTTCGAGTCTAAAGCCAACGTATTCTGTTCTTACCCTCACAACTACATAGAGATGGAGCTTGAGTTGGTCGGAAACTTCATCATCAACAAATTCTTAAGTTCCCGTATTTCTTTCAAAATACGCTCAGACAACAAAGAGAGTATCGAGACAGGTATTCAGGAACAGCTAAGTCTTGGATTTAACTACGAATTTTAACCCATACAAGAAACACATGGAGCAACGTGCGCTCCCTTTTTAACATCACAAAGTGAATCAGTTCATCACAATAGCCTTGTGCTATCTACTTATCATCAACATATTCACATTCAGTGTATATGCTAGAGACAAAAGTCTGTCCAAGAAAGGCAGCAGACGCGTTTCTGAGAAAAATTTGCTTTCGCTTGCCGCTATTGGAGGTTCCATTGGCGCCTTAATAGCGATGTTCGCACTTCGTCATAAAACTCAGCACATGAAATTCATCTTTGCCATACCTTTCATTCTGACAGTTCATGTTTTTCTCATATATAAGATATGCGAAATCATATTTCCTTATTGAGAAAACCATTCATACAAAAAACAGAAATCTCCTACTACAGATCAGAAAGGCTATAGAAAAACTACCATTTGGGCTTAAATAAATAATAGATGATAGAAAACCAAAACAGCTTCTTATACTTTTAATTAAAAAAAGATGATTCTATAAAAATTGTTTTTCTTTTCTTTCTCTCTATGAGAATAATAATTAAATTTGAAAATCAGTTTTGGACTATACTTTTTGGGGGAAACTATAGTTCATCAAATCTCTTTTTAGTCTTTATATAATGGTACACTTAAAACACACTCACAACCATCTATTGGTATTTTTTTTATTACTAACCTTATTCATCAATGTGCGCTCCCAAACCATGAACCAGGTATGGACAGATGATTTTGGTGTAGTTGACGATTCTACGAGAATAGACTTCGCCGACCCATCTAAAAGCATGCCCGGACACACCTTTCAAGGAGATACCACAGCAAGTGTACAAGATGGTTCATACGCCATCGCCAACAGTACTTATTGGTGTTTTACAGTTCATCAGCCCAATGCACAGCATTTCTTCACCAACGGACGCGACCATACAGGAAACGAGAATGGAGGCATGTTGGTTGTAAACACCGACGGAACTCTTGAAGGACAAGTTATTTATGAGCAGAAAATCAACTTCCCTCTCTGTAGCAACAACGACTATTATTTTTCCATATACGCAGCCAGCATAACAAGTTTCAGTTGCACACCTGCCAATCTGATTTTGAGAATATTAGGCGACGACGGTAGTACTATTGAAGAATTAAGCACAGACAGCATTCCTTTTTGGGAAATGTATGGTCCAGATTCAAACAACCCAAAAGCAGAACATAAATGGTCTGAATACGGAATTAAGTTCAACTCTTCCGGCAACAACTCCATTACACTACAAGTTGTAAATAACGCACTTTGTACCAAAGACAAAAAAGCTTCAGAATTGGAACCTTGGGAATCTTGCGAAGCAGGAAACGACTTTGCTTTGGATGACATCACGCTCTACCGATTCGACACTGAAGATGTACCAGACCCAGATATTGAAAGCAGCACCATCAGTGCCATCAACCAAAACCAGGGGTGCCGATATACATCTTCCTACTCTATTGCAGACTCTATTTTAACCAAATGGAAGACCCTTTATGATAAGATATACTTTTTATGGCAAGAATCCGAAAACGGATTTACATGGACTGACATTCCCGAACCTACCAGCGGTATAGATAAGAGAAAGGCTCAGATGGAGGTGGATGTGACAAAAAACATCCGATACAGAGTCATCATAACAGGTGCCGAAACAGAGGCTAAAGCCAAAGAAGTAGCCGGACAAATCAGCACAAACGGAGGTCCTGATGATGGTTGTTACAAATTCTCCATCTCCAACACATTAGCAGCTTCAAAACCAAGAGCCAACTGTACTTACTCAAAAGATTTGATGTCCATCTTCAATGAAGATTTCGGGACAGCAACTTCAACCGATTTTAATGCTTGTGCAGATGTTCAAAACTTAACCCTCTTTAATGGCGATTCACCCACAGCAGGTGGTTATGCCTTGGTTTCAGACCCAAAGAATACGAAAAAAAACGATTGGGACACAGGAAACCCTCGTCCAAACGACCATACGGGAGACATTGATGGTGCTATGTTATACGCCATTTTACCCAAAGTCACTACCCCTACAGTTTTCTACGAAAAGACACTCAATGCAAAATTCTGTAGCTGCAAGACTTACATGTTCTCTCTCTTCGCTGATATCAATCAACAGTGGTCTGAAGCAACTTTCACAGCAGTTGTTTTAAACAACAACAAAGATACCCTATCAGCAACCGGTTGTAAAGTTTCAGCAGGAGGAACCCTTGAATATTCATGGACTCATTTCTACGCCGATTTTATAGTTCCGGAAAATTACCAAGGTGATATCACACTTCAACTCATCAACACTAATACAACTCAAGACAGACAAATTGTTTTTGATGACATTTCCGTTCTTATTTGTGGAGAGAAGTTACCTACCGCATCTTTATTTATTGAAAAAGATCCGGTGTTGACAGACTTAAGTGATTTTCCTTGTGAAGAGAAAAAAGAGATTGACCTCTCCGACTTAACCGATTGGCAAGACGAATTCGGATCGTCTGTCTACTGTTTATGGCAACGATCTGACAACGGCGGATTGACTTGGCAAACTCTCACAGAAAGCGGCAATGATGTGCAATCCATCACATCTACAAGCAGCGAAGACGGCACAAAGGAGCTCTACCGCGTTGTTTTAGCAGAAAACTCCATTGTAGCCAATGAGGTTGCAACCAACGGCATAGCCAGCGACGGCTGTGATAAGTTCTTTATCACAAATGAGGTCTCCTTACAATGCACACCTCCAACCTGCGAATTTGCAGAGGATCGTTTAGTTGTTTGGAAAGACGATTTTGGCTCTGTTGCTCCCAATTCAAGAAAAGAGAGCAGCAATCTAAAAGGTCATGATTACAGAAGTTCCGGCAACACTGATGACGGAGAATATTCCGTTGTCTCTGACACAAAATATGCAGCAAACTGGTTCTCTGGTGGTCGTGACCACACTGGCAATAAAGATGGCGGTCTGATTGTCATCAACATTGATGAAGCCATGAAGGACAAAGTGATTTACGAGCAGAAAATCGATTTCGAGCCTTGCGCCAATACAGACTATTTCTTCTCTACATTTGCCACTTCCATCTCTAAAAGATTGGCTAACGGTGACACGGAAGGCGTTTATTGCAACCTCACCTTCGAAATTGTTGGTGAAGACGGAATCACAGTACTCGGCAAAGAAGATTCTGGCGACATACCCAACTCTCCATTCGGAACATCCATTTGGAACAACTATGGCGTAAGTTTCAATTCGGGAGATAACAAATCCATCACACTCCGAATCTACGACCATGCAGGCAACGGAGACAAAGGAAATGATTTGGCCATGGATGACATCTCACTCATTTCATGTCACGTGAAAGCACCTTTGGTTGAACTTACTGCAGATAAAGACACCAACTATACAGGCATTTGTGGTGATTCCGTAACTCTCGAATTATCTGATTTAACCGATTGGAATAAGATATACGGAGCAAAACTATATTGCTTATTTCAAAAGTCATTGGACGAAGGAGTAACATGGGAATCCATGAACGAGAGCGGATATAACATCGATTCGGTCAAGATTCTTTTGGAAAGCAATCCAAACGGCACACGTTACCGCGTGGTCATTTCAGGCCCAGAGCCAGAAATTCCACAACAGATTGCAGCAAAAGGTCGTCCGGACAATTCTTGTTATGTCTACACCATAACAAACATCTCAACCGTCTCTTGTCATTGCGATGTACCAGACATCTCTCTTGAGCTGACAGATTCTGTCATTTGCAGCAACCATACGGAGATGGTTCAGCTCATCGCCACTTACGACCAAACGGCAACCATCGACAGCATTGTTTGGGCATACAAAGAAATGGGAGAAACGGAATGGACAAAAGGAACCGACGACAGTGACACCTTATCCGTATTACCAACGATTGACACCGAATATAGAGTTTATGCAGTGAATGACACTTGTCATTCTGACACGATTCACGCTAAAATAAGAGTCAGCAAAGCGATTAAGCTTAAATTGCCAACCGACACAATCGTCTGCGAAGGTTCTAACATTGAGTTAACGGATGTTTTGGTCGAAGGCAATCCTACCAAATATATGTGGGACAATACGGAGACAAACCAAGACAACCATACCGTTGTTGGCGTCATAAAAGAGACTGAAATAACTCTTTCCGCAAACGACAGTGTCTGTTTTTCAGACACGTTGACTTTGAACATCACTGTTCAAGACTCCATAAGAGGAACAATCAGCAAAGACACAACTGTTTGCGAAGGCGATCCTATCACCATCAAAACAAGCGTAACGGGATTCATCAACTCTTACACATGGGAAGCGAAAAAAGGTACAGAAACAGTATATACGACTATCACAGAAGGAACACAAACAGAATACTCCATCGGATCTGCTGATGAAAATCAGCAAACTCGAATAACATACGTAGGAGACAAATGTCCATCTCTCATCCTTGAAAACAATTTCGATGTCATTCATCCTACAAAAATTGATTTGTCTTCAGACAAAGATTCTATATGCGAGCAATCATCTGTTAACTTAACCGTTAACGGAACAAACATCAACGTCTTGAATTGGATGTCGAGAACGGATTCTACAGCTCCATTTGTATCTTTCGATCAATCAACAGATATTACAAAGACGCTTACCCCTACACAATCCACTCAGTATAGAATCACAGCAGAGGGTACAGGTCAATGTCCATCGGGCATAACAAACATTGTCACCATCTTCGTTGAAGACTCTGTCAAGTTTGAAGCTGGATTAGACAAAGACACGATCTGCTTGGGTTCTGAGATGACTATAAGCGTAAGCAACTACAACTTCGACGCAGACCTATTGAAATGGGAATCTAAGAAAACAGGCGACAGCAATTTCTCTGAAATAACAACCGCAACTGGTTTCTCACACAAAGAATCACCAACATCACCAACAGACTACCGAGTTTCTGTTGAAGCAAAAGTATGTCCAAGCAAGAGCGAAACTTTACATGTGGAGATAGAAGAGCCAACAACTCTTTCCCTCAACATTTCTGACAATCTTGTGTGCGTAAACTCTGAAGTGACCATTGACTTCGACGCAACCAACTTTGACCATGTTTCATTCATCAGTCGTCCAGCTGACGATTCTTCTATTGAGCAACCAAAAGAAGAGAATTTCATGGAAGACGGAAGCGGAGCTAAGACCCGTCAAGAGGTCATCACAGAGAATAGAATCTTTGAGTTGAAACAAACACAGACAGCAGTTTGCCCATTGGCAGAACCAATCTCTGTTTTAGTAGAAAAAGAAGACTCCATTAAGTTCAGTCTTACAAAAGACCAGACCATCTGCAAAGGCACAGAGATCAGCATTCGAGCTAAACTGAAAGAGGGAAAACTTGACCAATCAACGTTCACCAAGAAAATTGGAGGGAATGCAGAAGAGGTCTTCGTTCCAGAAAGCACAACGTTTGACGAAACCCCTTCTGAAACGACTGTCTACAAAGTTACCTTCAGCGGCAGTGTTTGTCCTGCTGTAACAAAGACAAGTACCGTCACAGTAGAGCAACCTGCTAAATTGGAATTATTAGCAGACAAAAACCGAATCTGCACAAACAGTACAACAAGGCTTTTTGCCCAAGTAAGCAATGCAGATAGCATCAGATGGGAGGTGCACACCGTTTCTAGTTCTCAATTTGAAACGATAGATGAGACTCCTATTCAAAACAAAGATGTTACACTTACAGAAACTTCTATTTTCAGGATTGTTTCTATCGGAGAAAATGTTTGTCCGAAAGAGGCTTCCAATGAGATTGAAATCATCGTCGATGACTCAATACGATTGGCATACGATCCTATTCCAGAAAGCATCTGTAGCGGAACTGTGATTGATTTAAATGCCACTTTATTAACTGGTGCATATTTGGATTTCGGATGGAGAAGAAAATCTCAAACGACAAACACAACAGTGAGTCAAACTCTCAACGCTAAAGATACCCCTACAGAAGACTGTGAATATACGCTCTATGCAAACAGTGCTTACTGTCCGACTCTAGTCATTACGATTCCTGTTAAAGTTGAGACCCCTGTAATACCAGTTATTTCGGCTTCGACTAAAGGCATCTGTCAAAATGACGAGGTTCAGTTATCAGCCCAATACGGAGCAACCACTTCCGTTAAATGGGAGAAAAAAGAGGAAGGCGAGACAGACTACAGCACATTCTCTACAGAGATCAGCACTCAAAAAACTGACAATCCAACAAAGAGTAGCACCTACAGAATTACAGTTTCTGGCAGTCAAATTTGTCCTGATATAAAATCTAACGAAATTGCAGTTGAGGTAGAAGACTCCGTACGCATAACACTTGAAGGAGAAAACAAACTCTGCCCAGGACAGAATGTTGAGCTCAAAGCCATCACGGAGGGAACTCCTCTTAGCATCATCTGGGATGATGTGACAGAAAACGGTCAGATAGCAACAGACAAAAAATCGATCTTCGTTAAACCTAGCGTCACAACGAAGTACCAGGTCTCTGCTACAGCAAAATACTGCCCAACTGCAACCGACACCCAGACAGTTTATGTTGACTTTGTACCTACGTTTAACCTCTCCATCTCTACAGACTCCATCTGCGAAGGCGAAGAGATAACCGTCAGCACAGACTTCCCTTATGAGACATCTTTAGTTTGGGAACAGGCAGCTATCAACTCAAATACATTCTCTGCTTTGACAACAGGAAGCCAGACATTGATACTCTCGCCTCAAAAGTCAACCAAATACAAGGTAACAGCATTCACTGAATCAGGTTGTCCTGCTGGCAACAAAACAACCACTATCAACGTAGATGCAAAAGTCAATGTCAATCTTGCCGACACCAGCATCTGTTATGGAGAGAGTACTTATCTGCAAAGTAGTCCTTTCAATACCTCTTACAAGTACCAGTGGGCTACAACGCCAAACTTCTCTGAAATAGATTACGAAGGAAACAGGATCTTGGTAAATCCAAAAGAAACTACCACGTATTACCTAAGGGCAACAAATGGTTTATGTAAAGAGGAGAAATCCACCACAGTAACGGTAGCTCCTCTACCAACCATCACAAGCTACGAATATGTAGGCTATCACAGCATAGCCTTCAACGCTAATGGTGGTACAGGTAGTTACGAATACAATTTCGGCTCTGGATTTACAACATCCAACGTATTTGAGAAGATCCATTATTCTACAACATATACCATCAGGATAAAAGATGAGCTAGGCTGTATGGACGACACCACATTAACTACTCCAACCTACCACATCATAGTTCCTGATTTCTTCACTCCTGACGGAGATGGAACAAATGATGTTTGGAAAATCTCTAACTTAGATAAGTTTGAAGTTTTTACGGTACAGATCTTTGACAGATTCGGAAAGCAACTCTATCAATACAACGACCCAACAATGAGTTGGGATGGCACTTACAATGGAAACGAAATGCCATCTACCGATTATTGGTATATCATAAACATAGAAGAGATTGACAGACAATATGTAGGACACTTCACCTTATTAAGGCGTTAAGGTTTTCACGTTAAGCGTTGTTCGAAATTCGAGCAACGCTTAACGTGAAACAATCGTTATAGATTAAAAACTCCATTTAACAAACATATTCCACGCGATATTTTTACCTTTGCAGCACAGAATTTATAAGAGATGAGAAAATTTATTTTCATATCACCATTTGTGCTATTTGCCATTATTTATTTTAGCATCATAAAAGAGTTGCCAGATGCCATACGTATAGCACCAGAACATGAGGCAATATATTATGAGAATGCAGAAGAAAACCTCTTAATAGACCTCTCTTTTATTAGAAACACGATTGGCCACTCTTTTATGTATATGACATTGAGCATGAGCATATTCTTTGATCTTTATATCAGACAATCTTCCCAAAAGGTATTATACTGGAGTGCTTTCGTCTTCCCTTTTGTGTTTGGAGGTGTAATGGAATTAGTGCAGCAATATTTTTTCCCACCCCGAAGCGCAGAATGGATTGATTTTTTTGCCGACATCTTTGGAATAACCATCGGCTATCTACTTATAAAATATTTGGCAGGAAAATACGGAAAGAAATTTATGCTTCAGAAGCAGGTTTAAGATTTTATCGTTAGATTATTTGAGATAAGTTTTCAAGACATTTTTAGGGAACAAGAGAAAATGTGCGCTAACAGATGTTAGACGACGAATTAAAACGAATTATTATATTTTTGGTCCACTAAAATCAGGAAACGACATCTTATCTCGTCCAACTATTTTGATATGGATCCTAGATTAAATATCACCACAAGGTTTGCACTTGAATCCAATCTAACCTCTTTCATTTCAAGACAACATCATTGCATGTTTTAATCAATCTTTAACTCTTTAGGATCTTCTCTTTTGAAAGAGATACGACCGAATGGATGTTTTATTCTCGAGCCAAAATCAGGAACTGCAAATCCAAATCCTATCTCAGCACACTCCACCTCCGTCAAATGGGTTTTGAACTGAAACAAAGCAAAGATGTTTTTCGTGATTCTATACTTCATCACCAACTTTTGGTACATCAAATTCTCTGTTAGATTATCATTTTTTTTACCATTCTCATCATACTCAGGAACCTTCATCTTATCGTAAAGATAAAGCCCCACATGAGCACCGGCAACAAATCTGTCGATTGTAAAATCACATGCTAAGAAGGCACCTGCACGGAACATGGTCCAAGGATCCTCCTCTTTAATAAAGTTATAACGTATATTCCCTTCTCTTTGAGTACCGTCGTAAGCCGAATTGTACATGCCGTCACCGCCCAAACCTAAACGCCATGCGTTTGTTATCGGCAAATAAAAACCGAGACTCAAAGATGCATTTGGATAATAGAAATCACCATCATCTCTCGACAATTGGTTCATACCACCCTGCAAGCTTCCTTCCAGAGCCAACACCCTGCGTACTTTCTTAGGTTTATCCTTAATTGGAAGCGGATCTACATTCGGCGTATACTTCAAACCCAAAGAAGCATCGAGCTTCATAAAGTTTTTACACTTACGGGTCACATAACCATTATGAAGCACGGTTGCATTACCACCAAAAGTAATAGCCCATTGATTCAAAGGATTACCATATCGTTTAGCCAAAGTGATATCAAAATTGAGACCAACCGTACCAATAGCCGTCACCGGAAACACTTTTCCTTCAATAGAATCACCATGCTGCATATAGGTCGCAATACCAAAACCCGTTTTCAGATTCATTTGAAAAATAGGCTTATGTATGATAGGATAAAGCAGATACGGATAGGTATAAATAACAGGGTCGATACAAGATAACTTCTGAGTTTTAAAACCACCCAAGGCAAAACCAATGGTTGGAAAGTTATAGGTATACTCCCAATTATGGTCGCCATACAAAGGTAATTCGAGTGCCGTTTCTATACCGGCGTTCATGCCTTCTTTTGAATCAGAATTAAGGATTAGACCTCCTGTTGCCTCAGCTTTGAGTCTGAAAATCATATTCCTTTGCGCATACGATTCTAATGATGCAAAGTTGCATAAAATCAATACAATAACCAGTATGCGAAAATTCATCATCGCCAAGAATTATTTTTCTATAAATTATTAAAATAAATTAATGCGTTGCGACGCCTTGCAAAAATATAAAAATTGGCATTGATAACAGCACCTTCTCTCTTATTTTTTCAACAATCACAGAACAAACAAAATTCAAAACACGAAGAACATGACCTTATTTTGTTCTATTTTTGTACAAATCTAAAAACAGAAAAGATGGAAGAGCAAGAAAAAGCAGCACATATCCTATTTGACCTGATGAAGGAGAACGGTTGGTCCTTTGCTATAGCCGAGAGCTGCACCGGCGGAAACATAGCCCATCAAATAACGCTCATACCTGGCAGTTCTTCCTTTTTCAAAGGCGGGATCGTCTCCTACTCCAACGAAGTTAAGATGAACGTCCTTGGCGTAAAGGCTGAATCATTGGAAAAACACGGAGCCGTAAGTCAGGCTGTCGTTGAGCAGATGGTCGAAGGTGCCGTTAGGGTAATCGGAAGCGATTTTGCGGTAGCCACATCAGGCGTTGCAGGTCCAGACGGAGGAACACCAGAAAAACCAGTTGGAACCGTATGGATGGCTGTTTCGAACGGCAAAAAAACACTCAGCAGAAAATTCCTCTTCGGTACTGACAGAAAGGAAAATATAGAAAAAGCTACAGCCGCAGCATTTTTTCTCGTAAAAGAGTTTGCGGGGAAATAAAAAATAGCTTACCTTTGCACCCGATAATCGACAAGCACAAGACTAGATGCAGCGCAAGTCATTATCGAATAGATAATTAGAAAAACGCAGTGCTTTCTGTTAATTGATTTCTGTAGTTACGCTACTCTTTAAGGAGACAGGAATCCGATAGTACGGTTTTTTATGTGTAAATAACAATCATAAGAATACAACAGAGATGTCAAAAGTTTGTCAAATTACCGGTAAAACAGCGATGAATGGTAATAATGTTTCTCACTCAAAGAGAAGAACCAAAAGATCGTTTGACGTTAATTTATTCACGAAGAAATTCTATTGGCCAGAGCAAGACCAATGGATTGAACTAAAAGTTTCAGCTAAAGGTCTTCGTACTATCAACAAGAAGGGAATCAACGCAGCATTAATCGATGCAGCAAAGAAAGGTTGTATCTAATTTAGAAGGAGATTTTACAGATGGCAAAGAAAAGCAAAGAAAGTAGAGTTCAAGTAATTCTTGAGTGTACAGAGCAAAAAGAAAGTGGTGTACCAGGAATGTCTCGTTACATTACCACCAAGAACAGAAAGAACACTCCTGAAAGATTGGAGTTGAAGAAATACAACCCTTATTTGAAGAGAGTAACAGTTCACAAGGAAATCAAGTAATTTTCATAAATATTTGAATCATGGCAAAAAAAGCAGTTGCATCATTGCAAAAAGGTGAAGGTCGAGCATTCGCTAAAGTAATCAAGATGGTTAAATCAGCAAAGACCGGAGCTTATATTTTTGACGAGAAAATCGTTCGAAACGAAGACGTTAAAGCTCACTTAGCTAAATAAGCTAATCTTAGAGCTATAAAATATCAAATCCTCGGTGAATAATCTTCATCGAGGATTTTTTTGTTTATAAATCGTTGTCAAAAACGTTTGTTATACAAGAAATAATTGGCAATAAATGATTAATAAACAACGTAACAACATTAACCTTATGTCATCTCCTACCCGACTATCAAAATTTTATAAAAGTGATGATTATCTCTCTTTTTTTTGAGATATGACCATCATAGAAAGAATAACATTGGCACATTTTTATTAAATTTGGAGATTATTTAAACGAATAATGAGATACTAATAAAAAAAAACATATTATATGTCTGAAAATTTGAATTTAGATTGGTCTAACTTATCATTTGGATACAGGACAACAGACTACAACGTTCGCTGCTGCTTCAAAAACGGCGCATGGGGAGAATTAGAAGTTAGTTCATCAGAGACAATTAACATCCACATGGCTGCTACTTGTCTTCACTACGGACAAGAGGCATTCGAGGGATTAAAAGCATTCCGTTGCAAAGATGGCAAGATCCGCATCTTCCGTCTTGAGGCTAACGCAGAGCGTCTTCAGTCAACTTGTAGAGGCATTTTGATGCCCGAGTTGTCTACAGAGAAATTCGCTCAAATGATCAAGAAAGTAGTTAAGTTGAACGAGAGATTCATTCCGCCATACGAAAGTGGAGCATCTCTTTACATCCGTCCACTCTTGATCGGCACAAGTGCTCGGGTTGGTGTTCACCCTGCAGACGAGTACATGTTTGTTGTATTCGTAACTCCAGTAGGTCCATATTTCAAAGGTGGTTTCTCTACCAACCCTTACGTAGTGATCCGCGAATTTGACCGTTCGGCTCCTCTTGGTACAGGTATCTACAAAGTTGGTGGTAACTACGCTGCCAGCCTTAGAGCAAACAAGATGGCTCACGATTTGGGTTACTCTTGCGAGTTCTATCTTGACGCAAAAGAAAAAAAATACATCGACGAGGCTGGTGCAGCTAACTTCTTCGGTATCAAGAACAATACATACGTTACTCCATTGTCAACTTCCATCCTTCCGTCAATCACTAACAATAGTTTGATGACATTGGCAGAAGACCTTGGAATGAAGGTTGAGCGTAGACCTATTCCGATCGAAGAGTTGGATACATTCGAAGAGGCAGGCGCTTGCGGAACAGCAGCCGTAATCAGCCCAATTGAAAGAATTGACGACTTGGACAACAAGAAGTCTTACGTTATCTCTAAAGATGGCCAGCCAGGTCCTTGGAGCAAGAAATTGTACGAGAAATTCCGTGGCATCCAATACGGAACTGAGCCTGACACTCACAATTGGGTAACAATTTTGGATTAATAATCCATCACTATCAAGTCCTAAATAAGCGTTACAGGTTTTATTGGACAAACATACTATGATTTATCCATTCCAGCAAGCTAGCTTGCTGGAATGGATATTTTTTTTGATTTGTATTTTTTTATTTTGAC
>JALNVE010000026.1 GCA_023227695.1 Paludibacteraceae bacterium | reverse complement strand
TGGTCTAAGAATAAAAGCCAACGATATGATTAACAAAGAACGCATATTGGAAATGGTCGAAAAAGACCTACCAAACATTCAAAATAATTTCAAGCACTTACACCAACATCCCGAGCTCTCTTTCGAAGAGTTGGAGACATCCAAATTTGTAAGAGAGGTATTGAAAGAGTTGGAAATTCCCTTCCGCGAAGGCTATGCCAAGACTGGTATTTTAGGTGTCTTGAAATGCAAGAATCCGGAGAAAAGAATCATCGCTCTTCGTGCAGACATGGACGCTCTTCCCATAACGGAAGATACAAACATTCCTTACAAATCGAAGAATGATGGCGTGATGCATGCCTGTGGACACGACGCCCACACCTCTACCCTTTTAGGCGTAGCAAAGGTATTGAACTCATTAAAATCCGAATTGGAAGGAACTTTTCTATTTGTATTTCAACCATCGGAAGAGCGATACCCTGGCGGTGCAAACGTCATGCTGAAAGAAAATGTATTTTCTGGATATACTCCAAATATCATTTTGGGACTTCACGTCATTCCTGACATTCCGGTTGGGAAAGCAGCGTTCTGTCCGGGACTGATCACTGCAGCCACCGACGAATTATACATCACCGTCCACGGACAAGGCGGACATGCAGCTCTGTTGAAAGACCATAATGCTGTATTAGCAGCTGCCAACACATTGATGAAACTGCAGGAGATTCCAAACAAGTTGGCACCTATAGCAGGAGAAACCATTCTTGCCTTCGGTCGTTTCATTGCAGACGGTGCCATGAACGTGATCCCTGAACAGGTGAAATTGGCCGGCACGCTCCGCACTCTCGAGGACAAATGGAGAGCCGAAGCTTTGATGCTCGTTGCCAAGATTGCACAGAAATCCGTTGCCGAGTACGGATGCAGCTGCGAGGTCAACATCAACCACGGTTACCCAAGCGTGATCAACAACAACGAATTGAATGCAAAAGCAGAAGGCTACGCCAAAGAGATTCTCGGAGAAGAGAATGTGACTACATTTGAAAAGAGAATGACGGGAGAAGATTTCGGATACTTCTCACAGAAATATCCATCACTCTTCTTCCGTATCGGCATTGGCAGTCCGAACTTCAAATGCGGAGGCATGCACTCCCCTACATTTATAGTAGACCCAGAATCGCTTCGTACCTCAACCGCCTCATACGCATGGATTGCCATCCGATTCATGGAGGAGGCTTGAAATTTTTAGGGATCAGCAGAACTCGTTTATACATCATCATGTCCACCTTTTTTGCGATTGATCCATTTTTAGCTGAAAATAAATGACACGAATATACTTTACCCGTCACGGGCAAACATTTTGGAACATAGAGAGAAGGATGCAGGGTCAGAGTAATTCTGACCTCACTCCTCTCGGCGAAAAACAAGCCATTGCCTTAGGGCAAAGGCTAAAAGACACGGAGCTTGACGTCATTTACTCCAGTTCACTTTCCAGATCCATGCGTACTGCCCAACTTATTAGAGGAAAACGAAAGCTAGATATTATTCCAGAAGACGATTTTAGAGAAATTGATCTCGGAGAATGGCAAGGCAAACTCATGTCGGAAGTCGAGAAGCAAGAACCAGAAATGGTGGACAACTTCTGGAACCATCCGGAGTTGTACATCCGCCCCAACGCAGAGACCTATTTGCAGTTGCGCGAACGTGCCGGTAAAAAGCTAGAAGAGATTGTTGCTGCCAACAAAGGCAAGAAAATTTTAATCGTCACCCACGGAGTTGTGCTCAAGACACTCCACTCCTTTTTTCAATATCAACCTATATCGGAGATTGCCCGCTATCCAAAATCTCCACTTTCCACATCACTCAACATAGTTGAAAAAGAAAACGGCATTTGGAATATACTGATGTGGAACGACACCAGTCATTATGATTTGATAAAGTAACGCTGACAACAAATTAGGTCAAATTTAGGTCAAAAAAAACAGCTATTGTCCGTCCGCTGGGCAAGTGTCCGAAACACTCTTCTTTTTTTTTAAAATGGAAACTATTTCCAACCGGAATAATCGGATTCAGCCTCAACTTCAACCTCCACATCATCAGGTAGATTATAGAAAAAATCGATTCCCGTCTGAGCCTCAACCGCATCTATGCTTACCACGTATGGTTCTAATGACGCAACTGCATCTTCGCTATTCGGCATGATAAAGGCAATGCCTTCGTACTTATCATTTTCCTTTCGTAAAACGACCTTATAAAAAGCATCTGGAACAGATATTTTCTTGGCACTTATCGTCTTCATTCCTGCTTTCACAACTGGTCCACAAGCAACATAGATACTGCCAGACAATTTTGCCCAGACCCAGCATTTACGCTCCAACAATTCCCAACAACCATTATTCATTGCCTTCGTCTGCGGACAGATATTTGTCATAAAAAAGGAAGAACGCATGGCACAGGGATCCCATTTCATATCGGCAGCAGGAGCCATGTGTCCACGACTATAACCAGAACCAGAATAATCAGAATAATCAGGACTTAAATCAACCAACGGATCTTTTGCAAAACTATAATTTTTCCGACTCTCTGTTCCTTTCGTCTCTTCAGCCGTCAGCTCGTAAGCCACCCAGTTGGAGATTTGCCAATCAGGATTAAAAGAAAGATTAAATCCACAATGCGAAACCAACTGTTCATTGGGCTGACATCCCAAGCGAGGTAACTCAATCAAAGATACATCAAACGGAACTACCTTCTCTTTCTGAGAATGGACCTTCCATGTTTTGCAGGAAAAGAGTACTGAACTCAAGAGAATTGTTCCGACTAACAAAACTATAAATGATGCCGGTCTGCACTTTTCCTTAAATAATATATGTGTTTGCATCTTCCCTTTTTTAATGATTACAAAAGTAAAGAAATCAGATCTAAAACCAAGAAACGTTCATTAACAGAAACAAACCTGCCATTTACTGAACATATTAAACAATCTTTTTTATTTATTACTCTGTTTAATGGCCTTTTTATAGTAAACTTTTTGAAAAAAAAATTATATTTGTAAGAATTAATGATTATTAAGGCCTATTTAGCGCATTTTCGTACACAAACATCAAAGAGGTTCATTTCTAATTCTTAATAATCAATTTATATAATAAGGATTACCATGATAAAACGGCTTGTATTTATATTTTTCGCACAGGTCTTTGGATTTTGCATTATTTCCGCGCAAAACGAAGACACGCCCAACTTAAGCTTCGAGAACGGAAGTTTTGAGAATTGGACGTTGTATACGGGAGGCTACTATTTTGATGATAACGATGGCAAATACAAATATGATTGGGAAGAAGATCCTTCATCCCAGACCATCAGATTAATGAATAACGTGGAGACTCCCGATCCTATCGTTGCCTGCAACGATCTGAACATTGTTCCTAAAGAGGCATCTCTCGTTGCCAGAATTGGAAATCCTTTAGAAGCAGAAAATATGCCTGTTTATGCAACCTGTGCAACACGTGCTGCTGCTTATAAAGCTAGAGCAGAAAGAATGACTTATTCTTTTATAGTATCAAAGAACACCACCCTTTTAACTTATAGATTTGCCACAATTCTGCATATTCCAATAGGAGAAGATGCAGGAAAACACACTGGAGGTCAATATCCAACATTCTCAATTAACGTAGATGTTGTAGACACAATAACAGGAGTTGAAGCCATAATGCCTTGCGGTGCATACGAGGCAAAAGCTACGGATTCCAATTCCGGATTGACAAGAATGGATAGCTGCGAAAATTCAGAAGCAGGAGACAGAGCATCTGAATATGTTTATAGAAATTGGACAACGGCCAGTTACGATCTCCGTAACCAAATAGGCAAACGAGTCACCGTAGATATCAAAACACACGATTGTCTGTTGGACTTAAGCGCCAGCGGTTGTAGCCCCTACATTTCTCACATTACAAACTGTGCAGGCGGTCATGAGGCTTACGGATACGTTTATGCGCAAACCCGCAAATTGGACCTTATCTCCAAAAACTGCGGTGAATCAGACCCTATCATAGAAGCTCCTGAAGGATTTCCTTCCTATAATTGGTACAGATCAGACGGTAGACCCATCACTATTCCCGATCCTAATCAACCCAGAATTGCACTTATTGAAAGAGAGAACATGAATGATGGCGTCACTTACTTTTGCGAAATTGCCAGTGACATGAGCGGTTGTTCTTCCATTACCCTTTCCACTCAATTGGAAAAAATTCAATTTGACCTCAGTTTTGAGAAACAAGATTCTTGCGGAGGTCTTGTTAAATTCAAGAACACCTCTAGAATCACACAAGGAAGCGACACAATCTCTTATTACAAATGGGATTTTGGAGATGGTCACGTTTCATCGGAAACTAACCCACAGCATTACTACGATAGCACAGGAACTTACACTATTAAGTTAAAGGCGTTTTCAAGCTATGGATGTGAAGATTCCATTAAAACAGAGATCAACGTTCTTGATTTCCCTAAATTAAAAATCAACGGAGATTCAAAATATTGCTACGGAGATGAAGTTAATTTAATCATTAACAACGCTCCGATTGGCAGTATAATTGAATGGAGTAACGGAAATACAGGCATGATTTTAAAAGACTCTGCAAAAACGAGTCAAACTTATATCGTAGAAGTCACAGATAAATATTCTTGTATTTATGAAGACAGCATTCACATCCGCGTCTATCCTTTACCGGAAGTGTCGATTAAAGGTAAATCAGAAGTATGTCCAGGAGATTCCGTTACAATTACTGCGATTTCCAATGCTTCTTCTTTTAAATGGAATATTGGAAATGATAGTAGCAGTATAACGATTTTCCCCGTGTCAAAAACAACTTATACCGTAGTAGGTACAGATGACAACGGATGTAAAGGAATGAAATCTTTTGATGTGGACGTTTTAACACCACCAATTATCTCTATAGATGGACCAGATGACATCTGCGAAGGAAGCACGGCCACACTTACCGCCAATGGAGGTAGAAATTACCGATGGAAGAGAGAAGATTGGGTAACAGAATACGATGGTGAGACATTAACAATATCCGGAGACACCAGTATAAGGTATTATGTTACTGGATATGACGAAAAGGGATGTCATTCTCAATCTACGAAATACATACCTATCAAAAAAGTTCCAGTAGTAAGAATAGGTGGAGACTCCATTGTGTGCCAAGGAGCCTTCATACATCTCAATGCATCAGGTGCAACCACATACAAATGGAGTGACAACAGCACAAAAAATTCTTTCTTGCAAATAATGGAAAATGATGTCATCATCTCTGTAGAAGGAACCACTAACGGCTGTACGGGCAAAGATAATCGATTGGTCAAGATGAAACCTGCCCCTTCTATTTGGATTGATGGTATCACAGATATCTGTTACAACGACAGCTTACATTTAGCAGCCAACAGCGCAGATTCAATAACCTATTACAAATGGGATAATGGTCCTTCTACTGTTGAAATGGATGCTCTTCCTAAATTTTCCTCCAAATATCGAGTTACAGGTACTGGAGCGAATGGTTGCACATCTTCTGCTGTAGCGGATGTAAATGTTTGGAATTTACCCATTATAAATGTCAGCGGAGACCCTGCTGTATGCGAAAATACAGAAGCTCATCTTCAAGCCAGTGGAGATGCCGAAATTTTCTATTGGGAAGGCAGTACTCTCGGTGCGGAATACAATCCAATTGTACCTAAAGACACCACCTATTATGTAGAGGGTACAGACTCCAACGGCTGTACAAACAGAGCTTACATTAAGGTCAAGGCCATTCCTTATCCGGAAATAAACATAACAGGTGATTCTGTCGTTTGTTATGGCACATTCCATCAACTTGTAGCCAAAGGAGCTGCTAGTTATCAATGGAATAATGGACCTTCCACTCCATCGTACGGAATCACTCCTACAGAAAGCCAAATATATAGCGTTACAGGAACACTGAACGGATGTTCTTCTTCTGCAAATTTCTTTGTTGAAGTTTTACAGTTGCCCACCATCTGGATAGAAGGTCTCACTCAAATTTGCCACGGAGACTCTTTGTTCCTAGTAGCAAAAGGTGCGGAAACATACAACTGGGGAGAAGGTACGCTTAAAGACCAACTTAATACCCTACCATTCTCTAGCACAACCTATAAACTTTCTGGTACTGACGAAAATAAATGTACCAATCAAATTGATGTTCCTATACAGGTTTTATCCAAGCCTGACATTAACATCAAAGGAGAAACGATGGTTTGTATCAATACACAAGCAGACCTCACTGCTTCTGATGGCTGTGAAGTATACGCATGGAACAACGGTAATTCTGGAAAAAACATAAAACCTACTATTACGAAGAAAGACACATTTAGTGTATTAGGAATTGATCTATATGGATGCAAAAACAAAGCATCAATCGTAATATCTCCTCTTGACCCGCCTGAATTATCCATATTGGGCGATACGGTTGTCTGTTTAGGAAAATCAACAACTTTAGGAGCACAAGGAGCACAAACGTACTTATGGCCAGATAATTCTACATCTGCACAATACAACTTAACTCCTGCGTCAAACATGACATTTATATTGGAAGGTACGGCTCAGAAATGCACAGCACAGAAAGAGATACATATTTTCATCAAACTACCACCTAATGTTCTGATTTCTGGAGATGAATCAATCTGTCCAGGAACTCCATTTACCCTTTCTGCCTCAGGTGCAACAAGATACAAATGGAACACAGGAGATACAACGACCTCCATATCCTATCTGCCACAGACAACCACAACCTACTCTGTGATAGGATATGATTCTTTGGGTTGTAATACAAAAAGCGATTATGTCATGAATGTATTCCAAACACCAGATATAAAAATAGATATGCAACAACGCATAGGTTGCCTTGATTCACAAGACACTTTGCATTTGAAAGCATTTGGAGGTGTTTTCTACACATGGAGCAGCGATCCTTCTTGGCCGGAATTAGCATCCAATATCAATTCTGAAGAAATGGAAATTTTCATCAGTAAAGCAACCCTATTCAAATTGAAAGGTGTTGATTCTAACGGTTGTGTGGGTTATGCACAAATGGCAGCAGAAATGCTCCCTCGTCAAGATTTCAGTTACGTCATTGAACCGAAACTTATCGAGCCAGATAATCCGACCGTTTTGTTTAAAGGAAACTCTCCTGTTAACTCAAAATGGTTCTGGACTCCTAGCATCGGAGAACCAGAGCTAGAAGGAAAGAGTTTAAAACATAGCTACAACACGAAAGAGATTGGTGACTCTGTATCCATCACGATAAGAGCATTAGATACCAACGGATGTGAATACTTAGAGACAGAAACCCTTTATGTTTGGAAACCATTCTGGGCGCCTACTGCAATTACTCCAAATGCAGACGAGAAGAATGAACGATTCCGTTTCTACGGAGGTCAATACATCGACAACTTCTCCTTCATCATCTACAACAGACTGGGTCAAATAGTATTTGAAGGTGATAGCCTGACTGACGAATGGGACGGAAGATTCAAGGGTGAACCTTGTCCAATAGGCCTTTACGGATGGGTTGCGAAGTTTAAGAGCAACTTCAAAGGCATTGATAAATCTGGTGAAGAAAGAGGTTATTTTTCTATTGTTAAATGATGAATTAGTATGAAAAAAAGTTTATACATAATTATTGGACTTTTTTGGTCATTGGTAGCTTGGGGACAGGACTATACGTTCTCCAACCATAACATTGTGCCATTCAGCCTCAATCCTTCTATGGTGGGTAATGCCAATGCCATTCGAATTGGTCTCAACTACCGACAGCAATGGCCGGCCTTGGGCAACAGCTACCACACGGTTAGAGTTTCGTACGACCAAAACTTCTATAAACGGATGTGTTCATTAGGAGCCTTCTATACGTATGACTACATGGGAGCCGGCGATATCAAGACAAACGAATTTGGACTTATCTACGGTCATACCATACGACTTACCGATGGCTACTTTGTTCGATTAGGTGTTCAAGGTTCATACTTTTACAACCTATACGGAGATAATTTCGAGTTTGGTGACCAATACGATTGGGGAACAGGAACCATTCTTCCTAACACATCAGAAGATATCACGGGAAATGAAAGTGTCTCTCTCATGGACTTCTCTGTGGGTGGTGCTTTCGTGATTGAAAATCACCTTACCGTAGGTGGTGCGGTTTATCACATCGGAGAACCCGAAAATGGTATCATCGAAAGAAAAGATAATAAGCTTTACCGTAAATTTGTAGGTCATGCCAATTTCGTTTATGACTTGGAATCGAGCAACGGACTTTGGGGGCGAAGAGACCTTTCTAATAAATATCTCTTTGTAAATGCGGCTTACCAAAAACAATTCAATTTTGAATTGGCTTACTTAGGTGCAGGAGTTATGATCTCTCCTCTTATTGGTGGAATTGCAGTCAAAAGTGACATAGATGATGTCAATACCATCTCCTTTATGCTAGGTGGAACATACAAAGGTTTTCAAGCCTATTACGTATATGACCTATTCACTTCAAGTAAAAAGAATGGATCATGGTCGCACGAAATTTCTCTGATTTACATCATTCAGAATGACGAAAAATATCCATGCCCTGTTGTCTATTGGTAATAAAAGTCAAGAAATGAGGGGATAGAAATGACAACGTTCCTGTTTTTAAGTTTTTTATCCTCCTATATTACTTTTTAATTGCTTATTTTTAATGAAGTCGTCGTATCTTTGCAGATATGGCAAGTCAGGGAGAAATAATCATAAAAAGGGCGCATGTCCACAATTTGAAGGACATCGACGTCACGATACCAAGAAATAAATTGGTTGTCATTACCGGATTGTCTGGCTCCGGTAAATCATCATTAGCCTTCGACACTCTTTATGCAGAAGGTCAGAGACGCTATGTCGAGAGCCTTTCTGCTTATGCGCGTCAATTCCTAGGCAGAATGAGCAAACCGGAAGTGGATTACATCAAAGGCATTCCACCTGCTATTGCAATCGAACAAAAAGTAAGCACAAGGAACCCACGTTCTACCGTCGGCACAACGACTGAGATTTACGAATATCTCAAACTTCTTTTTTCAAGAATAGGAAAGACATACTCTCCCATCTCCGGCAATTTGGTAAAGAAGCACCAAGTCAGCGATGTGGTTGACTATATCTATACTTTCCCTGAAGGAACAAGAGGTTGCATTCTCACTGACATCTTTCCACCAGAAGGACGAACCATCAAACAGCAATTGGAGACATTGAAGATGCAAGGATTCAGCCGCATTGAACTAAACGGTGAATTTGAGCGTTTGGAAGACATCATCGAGAATAAAGATAAACTTAAACAAGTTGGAGAAAGCATTCTGCTCGTGATTGACCGTTTCTCGGTTGCTAGCGATGAAGATACCCGCAGCCGACTTGGAGACTCCGTACAGACAGCATTTCTTGAGGGAAAAGGCGCTTGCAAAATACAGATATTCAACGCAGATAAGACATCAACAATAGAGCCTTTCTCTAATCGGTTTGAAGCAGATGGCATAACATTCGATGAGCCAAACGACCTTATGTTTAGTTTCAACAGCCCTTACGGAGCTTGTCCAAAATGCGAAGGATTCGGAAAAATCATCGGCATAGATGACGATTTAGTTATTCCAGATAAATCATTATCTGTACATGAGGGAGCCGTTGCCTGTTGGAGAGGCGAAAAAACGTCTGAATGGCTTTTCTCCCTTATTGAAGGAGCTACAAAGGCAAAATTTCCTATCCACACGCCATATTTCGAACTCACGAAAGAGCAGAAGGAGATGCTTTGGAAAGGAACGCGTTATTTCAAAGGTATTGACGACTTCTTCCAATTCGTACAGGAAAATCAATATAAGATTCAATATAGAGTGATGCTCTCTCGATTCAGAGGAAAAACAACATGCCCAGAATGTCATGGAACCCGTCTGAAGAAAGAGGCAACTTACGTCAAAATAAACGGAAAATCAATTATCGACTTGATTGAAATGCCAATCGAAGATTTGAAGAAATTCTTCGTTGACTTAACCCTTGACGAACATGAACAGAAGATAGCAAAACGACTTCTTACTGAGGTGAATAACCGTATTCAGTTCCTTGTCGACGTAGGTCTAAGCTATCTTACATTGAACCGTATGTCCAGCACACTTTCTGGAGGAGAAAGCCAACGTATCAACTTGGCAACCTCTTTGGGCAGCAACCTTGTTGGATCACTATACATTTTGGATGAGCCTAGCATAGGCCTCCATTCTAGAGATTCTGACCTTCTTATCAATGTGCTCCGCCATTTACAAGCATTGGGCAACACAGTCGTCGTTGTGGAACATGACGAGGAGATCATGAGAGCAGCAGACTATCTGATTGATATAGGTCCGGAAGCCGGTCGTTTAGGCGGACACGTGGTTTATCAAGGCCCGATCAACGAAGAAATTCTCAAGAGCAAAGATCTTCCGATAGACAGTCATACGTTCGACTATCTGACAGGCCGTGAAGAGATTGAAGTTCCCACTTTTCGTAGGAAATGGAGTAATTACATCGAAGTTATCGGAGCTCGTCAAAATAACCTGAAAGGCATCGATGTTAAGTTCCCACTTAACGTCATCACAGTCGTTACAGGTGTCAGCGGTTCGGGAAAATCATCGCTTGTAAGAGACATTTTCTACTCTGCCATGAAAAAACGCATGGGTGGCATTGCTGAGAAAACTGGCCTTTTCTCTGATATAAAAGGAAGTTTCCATTTAATCCACGACATTGAGTTCGTTGATCAGAATCCGATAGGAAAATCGTCCAGGTCCAACCCCGTGACCTACATGAAGGCATACGATGAAATCCGTAAACTTTTTGCAGACGAACCTCTCGCCAAACAGATGGGTTACACACCAGCCTACTTCTCTTTCAACGTAGAGGGCGGCCGATGTGAAGAGTGCCAAGGTGAAGGAACCATCACTGTAGAGATGCAGTTCATGGCCGATTTGGTTTTGCCTTGCGAAGCTTGCCACGGAAAGCGTTTCAAACAAGACATTTTGGATGTCACCTATCGAGGCAAGAACATCTACGATATTTTGGAGATGACCATCAACCAAGCCGTCGAATTCTTTGACCAAGGAACAGGCTCTACAGAGAAGAAGATAGTGAAGAAACTGAAACCTCTACAAGACGTGGGGTTAGGTTATGTGAAGTTAGGACAATCATCAGCCACTCTCTCCGGAGGCGAAAGCCAGCGTGTGAAGTTGGCCGCTATCCTAAGCATGGAGAAGCCAGAGCCTATGATATTCATCTTTGACGAGCCAACCACAGGACTTCACTTCCACGATATCAAGACCCTAATGAAGGCATTCAACGCCTTGATTGCTTCGGGTCACACCGTAATCATCATCGAACACAATATGGATGTGATCAAATGCGCAGACCATATCATTGATATCGGCCCGGAAGGTGGTGAAAAAGGTGGTAACCTTTTATTTGCAGGAACTCCAGAACAACTAGTCAAATGCAAAGAATCCTACACAGGAAAATTCTTAGCGCCGAAACTAAAATAAATTCAAAAACATAAAAGAGATGGATTTAGAAGAAGATTTGAAAAATGCCGTCAAAGTACTAAAAGAAGGCGGAGTCATATTATACCCTACTGATACAATCTGGGGATTAGGTTGTGATGCAACAAACGAGAAAGCAGTCAAGAAAATTTTCGAAATCAAAAAAAGAGAAGATTCAAAATCCATGTTGGTTTTGACTGACAGCGCAGCAAAGGTTGAGCGTCTTGTTAACGACGTCCCTGCCATTGCTTGGGATTTAATTGATTTGTCAGACAAACCACTGACCATCATTTACTCAAATGCAAAGAATATGGCACCTAACCTAATTGCTGCTGACGGTAGCGTTGGTATTCGTGTAACCAAAGAGGAATTTTCTAAAAAACTCTGCGAAAGATTCAGATCTCCTATCGTTTCAACTTCCGCCAACATCAGCGGAGAACCTTCTCCTGCTAATTTCCAAGAAATCAGCGAAGAGATAAAAAATGCTGTTGATTACATTGTTTCTTTTAGGCAAGACGATAAGAGCAAGGCGAAACCATCATCCATTATCCAGTTGGAAGCTGGCGGCGTTGTGAAAATCATTCGCGAATAAAGACAATTTATGGATTAACTTCACGTTATATCCATGAAAACATAGAAACGGATAGGCTAAAAATGCATTACCCGTTTCTTTTATTTTGGAGATTAAAGAAATGGCACTAGTCGCATGTCACAAAAGTTTCTTTTCTCCTCAATCAAGATGCCGATGCTGAAATCATTTGACAAAAAGAAGAAACAAACTGCGAAATATATCATTCTAGACCTATTAGCATCTCTTTTGGCTTGGTCTCTATTCTTTATTTTCCGAAGAATTGAGATTGAGTCTACTTTTGTTCAAAACATCCAACTTTTCTCTCCGATCTACAACTTCTGGAAATTGTTAGTAGGCGTTCCCGTCTTTTGGTTTTTCATGTTCTGGCTTTCCGGATACTACAACAAAGCATTCCATAAATCACGAGTGTCCGAATTTTTTCAGACCTTAACCAGTGTTTTCTTTGGATCCATCCTTTTGTTCTTCATCCTTTTGATAAACGACCCAGTTGTATCTTACAAATATTACTATCTCTCATTTATTGTCTTATTCGCCATTTATTTCATTGTTGTATATACGTTACGTTATACTCTAACACGAATTACAACACACAAAATCCATAATCGAACGTGGGGTTTTAAAACCCTTATTATAGGAACAGGCAATAACGCAAAAAAAATATACGATCAGATCATCTCGGAAAAACAGTCTTCAGGTTTCATGATTTGCGGATTCATCTCTGACGACAAGTACAACACTATCGTCAATAAACAGATGATTCTAGGCGGATTGCCAGACTTAAACCGCATCATAAAAGAGAAAAACATAGAAAACATCATCGTAGCAATTGACAACGACGATAAAAATGAGCTATTCAGAATTGTAAACCAGCTTTATCATTTTAATGTTGAGATTAGCTTTATCCCTCAACTTTACGACTATTTAGTGGGAGGAATTCGTCTCTCCATCATTTACGGAACACCTCTTGTCAATATTCTTGAAAACAAAATGCCAGCCTGGCAGCAGAATACCAAAAGACTGTTTGACATCGTTATTTCCGTATTAGGATTAATCCTAACATCTCCTCTTCTGCTATATTTAGCCATACGAGTAAAACTTTCATCCAAAGGGAAAGTTTTCTTCCGTCAAGAAAGAATTGGATTGCAAGGCGTTCCTTTCCAAATCATCAAGTTCAGAACGATGTATGAGTCAAAGAACAACGGCAAAGAACATCGCCTGACGGAAATTGATGACGAACGTGTAACTCCAATTGGCAAGATTATGCGTAAATACAGATTGGACGAGCTTCCTCAACTTTGTAATGTTCTGAAAGGTGAGATGTCGTTAGTGGGTCCAAGGCCTGAGCAAAAATATTATGTTGACAAGATTGTTGAAATTGCGCCTTACTATAGTCTCGTTCTGAAAGTAAAACCAGGAATAACATCATGGGGAATGGTGAAATATGGTTATGCCAATACGGTAGATAAAATGATCGAAAGACTGAACTACGATATCATCTATATGGAAAACGTTTCTATCTTGCTTGACATTAAGATAATTATTTATACAGTCAAAACCATATTCTCTGGCGAAGGTATTTGAATCAATTCCATTCAGAAACTTCATCTTTCAATGGAAACCTAACACCTATCATAAGTTCAAAAGAGGATGTTATTTTCTCATTAGCCAATTGGTTTAAAGAGTGAACATAAGCCCCTCCCAAATAAAAACATGGAGTAACATTCACTTTGAAATTCAAACCTCCATAATGATCTGTTCGATACAACAATCCGATTGAAAAGGTTTTATCATACTCTATACCAGGGAATAAATCCAAAGAGATAGGAGAATTTCTTTCCATGGTTGCTAAACAAGAGGCTAAAAATAAGAAATTCTTATTCAATCTAAACTTACCTCCTCCTGACACATAAAAATGTGTTCGCTGTTTATATCCAAAATCCTCATTCGGATGACTTTCCCACAATCCTTTTGCACTGCAAGAAAAGTGGTATTTGTCCGAATGAAGCAACAAACCGACTTGTCCATGAGGCAGTCTCTCCTTCTCCGGCTGGTTAGCATAATACTTATCAGTTTTCAAATCATCATTCAACTCTTCGAAATCCTTATCCAAAAAACAAAAACCACCTCCTATACCCATCGACAAAATGGTATTTTTCGAAAGTGTTATTTTATAGGCTAATAACAGATCAACAACCGTATGCTGCGTTATGCCCACTTCTTCATATTGAAACACAGCACCTGTCGACAAATTATATTTCAACAAACTAGATCCTGCAAATTGAAAAGTAATAGGACTACCGTCCATATTAATCCACTGTTTATCAAAATGAAGACTCATTGAAGCATCGTCATTTATTCCACTATATGCAGCATTATACAATAATGTATTATAGACAGACAAATAAGATTGCATCTCTTGTTGAGAATAGACAGAAATGCACACTATAAGTGAAGCAGTAACAAATAATTTTTTCATAAAACACTATCAATAAGCCAATTCTATAAAACCAGAAAAGACTTTCTTATTTTCATTTGTGAACAAGTAGAAATAAGTTCCAACAGGAAGCAAAGATCTTCTATTTAAAGAACGGCTGGATTCATTCGTTCCATTCCAATCATTTTTATAAGAACGAGAATGATAAACCAAACTGCCTAACCTATCATATACAAACAACTCATTATCTAGATATTTTTCCACATTTTTTATGACAAAGTAATCATTAACACCATCACCATTAGGTGTCAACAAATTGCCAATAGTATTATCTTCTTCTATGATTAACGGTAAAGGATCAGATTCCTTTATGTTATTTTTCTCTACATAAATAAAGCGAGAACATTCGTCAACAATCTTATTGTCACCATCAGACAAATGATAGTCAACCCTGTAAGTTCCTATTCCTATAGGACAATGAAATGGCTCATTACTTCCCAAACGAACCCTATTCTGCATAATCTCATCTTTATAAAGATCACACCAAATAAAGAGACTATCACACTCTTTTGCATTAAAACGAGGGACCTTGAATTCTAAGATCGTATCATTTCTGTTTGAAAACAAACGATATGATTCATCTTCAGGACAATCAATAAAATAAGGTTCATTATAATCAACTACCTTAACCCAGTAGGAACAGACGTCACTCGTATATGTGTTATTTTTGGCAACAAACGAATATTTAAAAGAATCGCCTTCCTTTAATACAACTGGATTTGCATTTCCTTCTATCATCTCAATCTCTCCGTTTTGAGCCATAGGCCATCTAGGCTCAAAAACGACCGAGCAAGACGACGAATCTAGAACAATTATCGTATCCTCTAAACATGAAATAACAGGAAGATTCTCGCCTAAAACATGTGCAAATGCATCAATTGCAATCACCATATAAGAACAAGTATCACTTCTATTGCCAAATGAATCTATTGCTACAAATGAAAGTTGGACAGAATCGCCATCAGCGAGCGACAAGAGTTCACCATTTGGGTCTAATCTCACGACTTTCCCATCTGGCGACTCTGGCCACCGAGGATAAAAATCCTCTAACAAAACAGATAGAACTAGCACTGTGTCTGAGTTCAAGCAAAGAAGCGTTGGCCTCTTTGTATATTTAGTTTTTATCCAATATGAGCATGTATCACTATGTAAACCATAACCTATGGTATCCTCTGCAATAAAAGTCACTAATGCACTATCTCCTGCCTCCAAGTGCAAAACATCTCCATTACCATCCAACCGATTTACCTTTCCATCTGAAGAAGTTGGATATTGCAGTTTATAATCAATAGTCAAAGATGTCATGTTCAACGTTGTATCCGACAAACACGTGATATTCGGAACATAAGGTTTTATCTTATCCGAAGGATCTAATGCCATTGTATCTTTCGCAAACACCCAGTAACTACAGGTATCACTATAATTATTCAAACCTAACGTGTCTTTCGCCACAAAACTGAAGTACAAGCTATCGCCATCTTGAAGAGTCAACGTATCACCCTGATGGTCTAGTCTATCGACTATTCCATCAGGTGATGTTGGCCATACTGGCATATATGCACCAAAAACAGTTAGATAGATCATTGTGTCACTTACACATTTTATATGTGGGACATAAGGTTCAGTTTTATGCACTTTCTCTGTCGTATCTTTTGCGTATACCCAATAAACACAGGTATCGCTATAATTGCTCAAGCCCAAAGTGTCTTTCGCCACAAAACTGAAGGACAAGCTGTCGCCATCTTGAAGAGTCAACGTATCACCTTGATGGTCTAGTCTCTCGACTATTCCATCAGGTGATATTGGCCATACAGGCCGATAAGTAGCACTCAAAACAGACAGATAGATCGTTGTGTCTCCTACACATTCTATATGAGGTGTATACGGATCCTTTTTATGCACTTGCTCTGTCGTATCTTTTGCATATACCCAGTAACCACAGGTATCGCTATAATTGCTCAAGCCCAAAGTGTCTTTCGCCACAAAACTCAAGTACAAGCTGTTGCCATGTTGTAGAGTCAACGTATCACCTTGATGGTCTAGTCTCTCGACTATTCCATCAGGTGATATTGGCCATACAGGCATATATGCACCAAAAACAGTTAGATAGATCATTGTGTCGCTTACACATATTATCTGTGGGACATAAGGTTCTGTTCTTTCATATATTGTGGAATCTATCGCAAATAACCAGTAACCACATGTATCACTATTCAGCCCAAATCCTAAGGAATCTGTAGCCACAAAACTAACATACAGACTATCACCATTTTGAAGATTCATAAAATCTTCATCTAAATACAATCCATAAACTTTTCCATCAGGAGATGATGGTCTTCGAATGTAAAAAGCAGAAAAGTCCGTAATAGGTACATATACTATTGTATCATGCAGATCACAGAAAAGAACAGGTCTTTTGTTTTCTTTTTTTATCGAATCCTTTACTTTAATATAATATGAGCAAGTATCACTCTCAAGACCAAAATCATTCCTTGCAACATATGAAATAACTACAGAATCACCCTGAATTAAATTCAAATAATCTCCATGAGTGTCTAATCTTTTTAAATTTCCTCCATAAATATAAGGTTGGGGTATCATAAAAGAATCTTGTGATGACTCTAATAATGTATTACTTATGCAATCTACTCTAGGTTTTTCCGAATTTACATAAAAGCTGGATTCAAGCGGACAATGCAACCTCATTTAAATCCAAGTTTGTCAATTGTTTAAATTTTTGTAAAGGAGTCATATACCCTAATCTTTTCCTCGGTCTCGAGTTTAAGATGTTTT
>JALNVE010000025.1 GCA_023227695.1 Paludibacteraceae bacterium | reverse complement strand
GTCTTTCAATGCGAAAATCAAACTTTTCAGGGCTAATCTGCGTGGGGTCGTAGATAAGAAGTTCTTCCTATTCCGTATCGCCAATATTTATGCTTTTCCCCACTAAATTTCTACTGACCCAACAAAACCTTGTTCCTGAAATTGGTCGACCTGAAACAGAATGATTCGTGGTTGAAAACGGTCCATGGCTTTTTTCTATTGATCCCAAATCGTTCCTCCGGCCAGCATGATTTCCGCAAATGCGTTATTATACGATGATTCAGAAAATCTTCCTCTCAAATTCCCTTCCTTCCTTTTTGTAAATCCCAATCTTTATAATAAATTTGTGATTTAATTGTATAGGTCAAATAGGACCTTTTTTATTTAAAAAATCAAGAGGATTGAAAAATCCGCGTTCAAAAATATTTCAATATAATGCCACAGACTTCCAACCGGGGAAAAATAATGCCGGAATCCCCAATACGAAAGCTTGTCCCTCTATCGGATAAGGCAAAGGAAAGAGGTGTTAAGGTTTATCACCTTAATATCGGTCAACCAGATGTTCCAACACCTGCGGTTGCTTTCGATGCTTTGAAGAAGATTGACAGAAAGGTGCTTGAATACAGCCCAAGTGATGGAATAAAAAGTCTTCGTGTAAAGCTCGCGAAATACTATCACGAGTTTAATATTGATGTGACCGAAAAGGATATCATCGTTACTACCGGTGGATCAGAGGCGGTGAACTTCGCCTTCATGTCTTGTTTGGATCCAGGAGACGAAATCATTGTTCCAGAACCTGCTTACGCCAACTATACGGCGTTTGCAATCGGAGCGGGTGCCATTGTCAAACCTGTGGTTTCTACGATTGAGGATGGTTTCGCTTTACCTCCAATTGAGAAGTTTGAGGAGTTGATCACTCCTCGTACAAAGGGTATTTTGATTTGTAATCCTAACAACCCAACGGGTTATCTTTATACTCAGACCGAGATGAACAAAATAAGGGATTTGGTGAAGAAATATGATCTTTACCTCTTCTCTGATGAGGTTTATCGTGAGTTCTGCTATACCGGCGCACCTTATATCTCAGCCTTCCATTTGAAGGGCATTGAGGATAATGTGGTTCTGTTTGATTCTGTCTCTAAGAGATACAACGAGTGCGGTATCCGTATCGGTGCTTTGGTAACCAAAAACGAGGCAGTCCGTAAATGCGTAATGAAGTTCTGTCAGGCTCGTTTGAGTCCGCCATTGATAGGTCAGATCATTGCAGAGGCTTCTATCGATACACCGAAGGATTATATGTTGAAGATGTACAATGAATATGTTGAGAGACGTAAATTCTTGATAGACGGTTTGAACCGTATACCAGGTGTTTATACTCCAATACCGATGGGTGCATTCTATACGGTGGCTAGGTTGCCTATTGACGATGCCGACAAATTCTGCGCTTGGCTTTTGAGCGATTTCCAGTACGAGGGTCAGACGGTAATGATGGCTCCTGCATCTGGTTTTTATACAGCCAAAGATTTAGGAAAGGATGAGGTTCGTCTAGCATACGTAATTGAGAAGGAAGATTTGGCGAAAGCCTTGTTCGTTCTCAGAAAAGCATTGGAAGTTTATCCGGGAAGAACGATTTAATTTTCTTTTTCGGTAAATATAATAGGACGTTTCAAAAGCGTCTGGAAGAAGATGAGACCGTTTTCTCTATTTGATTCGCCAAAGGCGTCGGACGGAAGGCTGGTCTCATCTTTTTCTGTCTTGTCTCATTTTTTTTGATTGATTGTTTTGAAGTTTGAACTTTTCATAGCTAAGAGAATACATTTCAGTAAGGTAGGAGGTAAGAAAGTCTCCCGCCCGGCTGTTCGTATCGCCATTGGTGGTATCGCGTTGGGTCTGACCGTTATGATTTTGGCGGTCGCCATTGTGATAGGCTTCAAGCAGGAGGTGAGAAATAAACTGATTGGATTTGGTTCGCATATCCAGATCGGCGCAACTTTCAATAATCAGACATACGAGACAATGCCTATCAAGATTGAGGAGGATGTTCTCCATCGGATATCTATGGCAGAAGGCATCAAACATGTGCAGAGATTCTCTACCCAACCGGGCATCATCAATACCGAAGGAGACTTCCAAGGCGTTGTGATGATGGGTGTGGACCGCGATTATGATTGGGAATTCTTTAAATCCAATTTGCGGGAAGGTGATATTCTTTCGATAGAAGATTCCACAATCAGTAAGAATGCCATCATTTCTCAGAAACTGTCTGACCTTCTGAAACTGAAGGTAGGCGATAAGTTCCTGACTTATTTCATCATAGACGGAAAGGTAAGGGTTCGTCCGTTGCTGGTTAAAGGCATCTATACTACAGGTTTCAGCGACTACGATAAGTTGTTTGTTCTCTGCGACATGAAGATGATTCAGCGCCTTAATAATTGGGAACAGAATCAGTACAGCGGCGTGGAGGTATTGATAGATGATTATGACGAATTGGATGAAGCTTATGAAAAGGTCTTTAGTATCGTAGGAAACCGCTTCGACGATACCGGTTCTTCTTACGTGCTTCGTACCATAAGACAGATAAATCCTCAGATTTTCAGTTGGTTGGATCTGTTGGATGCAAATGTGGTCATCATATTGATATTAATGTCGTTGGTGGCTGGATTCACGATGATTTCGGGTTTGCTCATTCTCATTTTGGAACGTACCAATATGATTGGAGTAATGAAGGCTTTGGGCGCAAACGATTGGTGCATCAGAAAGATATTTCTTTACCAGTCTTTGTTTTTGGTAGGCAAAGGAATGCTGATTGGAAATGTGATTGGTGTTTTAATCTGCCTTATCCAAAATCTGACAGGTGTTTTGCAGCTTGATCCGGATGTCTATTATGTAGATACCGTTCCGATGCACTTGACCTTACTGAACTGGTTGCTGACTAACGTCTTTACCTTTATCGTGCTGATGTTGATGATAATTGGACCATCTTATATTATAACAAAAATCAGTCCAGCAAAGTCTATTCGTTTTGAGTAAAAAAAACTCTCATCATAAAAAGAAAGAGTTGCTGACTTCAGAAGCAGTTTATGTTTTCTACAAACTATTTTTGTTTAAAACCAAATTCTAGTTTTCGTTCATTCTTTGAGTACTTTTTGGCCGTTTTTGTTCGTCAGATAGCTAGCTATTTTTCTCTAAAATGTCTCAAAAACCTATCTCAAATAATGTAATGATAAAATTTAAACAGCTTCTTATAAACTTTAATATCTTTTATCTTGCCTTATAATAACAATTAGATACCTTTACGGAAATTTAGAAACGTAGATTATCATGATGAAACGTGCAATATTACTCGTCGCATTGTTGACATCTTCTTTATTTTGCTCTGCAGCAGAGAATAAGTCAAAGGAGAAGAACAGTAAAGAGTTTGAAACCTCAAAAAATCTGGACATCTTCAATTCGTTGTACAAGGAGTTGGACATGTTTTATGTAGATTCTATCCGTCCTGAAAAGACGATAGAGGCCGGAATTGACGCCATGTTAAACGGTCTTGATCCATATACTACCTACATCCCCGAATCGGAGATGGACAATCTGAAGTTCATGACCACAGGTGAGTATGCCGGAGTTGGCGCTGTTATTAGCGAACGCGACGGAAAAGTATTCATAACAGAGATTTATGAAGGAATGCCAGCTTACAAAAGTGGTTTGAAGGCAGGAGATGTCTTTCTAGAGATAGACGGAAATACAATGGAAGGAAAGACAACCTCACAGACAAGCGAACTTTTACGTGGAGAGGCAAAAACTTCTGTTGCCGTTTTGGTGAGCAGACCAGGCGTTGAGAAACCAATCAAGAAGGAGATTATCAGAGATAAAATCAGTATTTCACCAGTCTCTTATTCGGCTATGATGGAGAATAAGGTGGGATATATCAATTTTACAGGATTTACAGATAAATCTGCCGATATCTTTAAAGAGAAGTTCTTGGATTTGAAAAAACAAGGTATGGAATCTTTGGTGATCGATTTGAGAAGCAATCCAGGCGGAATCCTCTCTGAGGCTGTGAAAATCATCAACCTCTTTGTGGAGAAAAAATCGACCATTGTTTATACGAAAGGAAAGGTAAAACAATGGGATGAAACTTATAAGGCAACTAGAGATCCAATCGATAGAAATATTCCAATAGTAGTATTGGTGAACCGTAATTCAGCTTCGGCTGCCGAAATTTTGGCCGGCGCATTGCAGGATTTGGATAGGGCAGTGATTGTAGGTGAACGTACTTACGGAAAGGGATTGGTTCAGACAACAAGAGATTTACCATACGGTGGAAATTTGAAAGTCACTATTTCAAAATATTATATTCCGAGTGGCCGTTGTATCCAAGCTATCGACTATGCACGTCGAAGAGAAGATGGATCTGTTCAGCGTATTCCAGATAGTTTGACTCACGAGTTCAAAACAGCTAAAGGCCGTATAGTCCGCGATGGTGGAGGTATCAATCCTGATGTTTATGTGGAACCAGAGAAAAATGCGACAGTAAGTTATTATTTATTTACTGAAAATTTGATTTTTGATTACGCTACAGAATATCAGAAATCACATCCTACAATTCCTTCTGTTAACAATTTTCAATTTAATGATTATGAAGGTTTTAAAAAGTTTGTAAAGGATAAAAACTTTACTTACAAACTTAAAACGGAAGAGTTACTGAACAGTTTGAAGGAGATTGCTAAAGACGAGGGTTATTTAGATATCTCAAAGGATGAGTTTGATGCTTTGGAGAAAAAACTTTCTCACAATATAGATAAGGATTTGGATCTCTTCAAAGATGAAATTTCAGAGCTTATCAGCATTGAGATTGTGAAGCGTTATTATTATCAGAAGGGTGAGGTTGCAGAGATGTTGAAGAAAGATTTGACGCTCAAACGTGCGAAGGAAATCTTCAACGATAAGAAGGAATACAATGCTATATTGACTCCCAAAAAAGAGGAGGTGAAATCTCTTGCTGAGACAAAATAAGAGAATCTGAAAATGAAAGCGATGATATTTGCGGCGGGTTTAGGTTCCCGTATGAAACCGATTACAGACACAATGCCCAAAGCATTGGTGCCGATTGCCGGCAAGCCATTGCTTCAGCATGTGATTGAGAAGTTGAAAATGTCCGGTTTTACAGATATTGTGGTGAATGTTCACCATTTTTCCGACCAGATTATCGATTTCTTGAAGACGAACAATAACTTCGGATTGAAGATATCCGTCTCTGACGAGTCAGATCTTTTGCTCGATACGGGCGGAGGCATACGTAAGGCTGCGCATCTTTTGGACGATGGCGAACCATTTCTCATTCACAATGTGGATATCATTTCGAATGCCAATCTGAAGGAACTTTATAGCTATCATCTTTCTCATGACGGAATGGCTACGATGTTGGTCAGCCAGCGAGAGACGAGCCGCTACCTTTTTTTCGATGATGAAGAACGTTTGCGTGGTTGGATGAATGAGAAGACGGGTGAGATGAAATCTCCGTTCCCCGATTTCAAACCTGAGCATTATAAACGTTATGCCTTTTCTGGGATTCATGTCATGTCTCCAGGAATATTCAAATACATGGAGGGTTATCCTGAGAAATTCCCGATTATGGATTTCTATTTGCAGCAGGCTGCTGAGATAGAGATCAAGTCGCATTTGGTTTCTGATCTGAGAATGGTTGATGTCGGTAAAATCAATGCCCTTAAAGAGGCTGAAGATGCAATCAAGTTAATGTAATAGAAAATATAATTTGATTTAAAGGTTGGACAGACGTTCAACCTTTCATTTTGATAAAAAGACAAATCCGATATTGACCTTTCCTGTAAAGAGGAAAGATTAGCTCAATCTCCAAAATAGGAGGACGTGATCAGATAGCTATAAATTTCGGAGTGAAATGAAATGCGTATAGGATGGAGATCTAGCGAACGGAACGTCCTCCATCTGAGTAATCTATGATTACAGATACAACCGAAACGTTTTTTGTTCGATCCGAAAGGATATTGGGTTTGAGATAACGGTTTTTTAGAAAGAACACTGCGTTTTGAATAATTAAATTTTTCTATAAATTGAAAAATCGATGCGATTTTTTTTACGGTTTGCAAATAAAATATTTGCGTATCACGAAAAGAAATCATAAGTTTATAAACGTAAAAAACGAAAGATTGATAGATTGTGCTTGAAATGAAAATCAGTTTGATAACAAGAGAACAGTCTTCTTATTTTAATAACTTAATTCATAAATAAATCATGGAAAATATATTGGCAAAGAAAGAGAAGGTTACCTTCTGTAATGATGAATTGGTGAAGAAATACAATGCGTTGGTGAATGATTTGAATGGTGTGGATGAAGACCGCTCAAAATATAAGCAGCTTTATCCATTTGATTTCACTAAACATGTAGAGATCAACAAAGCAATCCTTCATCATGATATTGATGAGATGATTCAACATCTGAAATACATGAAAGAGAAGATTAAACATGACGAAACCTTTTTGACAGCAAGATAATTATTTTCTTAATTTTTCACTTGTCATAACAACTTTGTGAAATATAGGTAATCTTATTTTTTGTAACTTTGTATGTCAAAAAAACAAAAACTTTATGGGACACCATCGGATAGATAAATTAGACGAAAAAATATTGAAACTTATCTCGGGCAATGCCAGAATTCCATTTTTGGAAGTAGCTCGTGAGTGTAATGTTTCTGGTGCGGCCATCCATCAGAGAATCCAAAAACTACAAAATATAGGCGTCATAAAAGGCTCCGAATTTGTGTTGGATGCAACGAAAATTGGCTATAACACATGTGCTTTTATGGGTATTTTTTTGAAAGATGCAAATCTTTTCAAAAGCGTAGCCAACGAGCTTTCTCATATTCCTGAAGTGGTTGAATGCCACTATACAACAGGTAAGTACGCTATGTTTATCAAAATATATGCGAAAAACAACATGGATTTTCTTCGAATCATACAAGAGAAACTTCAGCCTATAAACGGTATTTCCAGTACGGAAACCATCATTTCACTTAATGAAGGATTTAAACGCCAGGCTCCGATAATGAGCGATGAATTTGATGAGATAGATGAAGCTGAATTGGTTGATGAGGAGGAATGAGAGAAGAATGTTTCTTTCGGACTTTCAATAGAATAGAGTTTTTTGTGTTTAATATAACCAATAGAGACGCCTTTTCGACGTCTCTATTGTCGTATATCAAGATTAGTTAAGTAAGAAATAAAAGCGTTTATGTCGTCATTCTTTATTTCCATATATAGATTTTTCAAAAAAAATAAGTTTCTGCTTTATGCTATCTTGGCAATCTCATTACTAGTAATGGGATTTTTTGCATTAAAAGTTGATTACGAGGAGGATATAACTAAATTTATTCCTAATACGGCTGATTCCAAGAACATCAATGCTGTTTTCCAAAACTTAAAAGTAAAGGATAAATTGGTAGTTTTGTTTACGCCTAATGATGAAAATAAGGATGCGGCGATAGAGGCGGGCGACCTGTTCTCTGAACGTTTGGACTCGATGTTGGGACAAGAGTACGTTGACCAGATTGTATCGAAGGTGGATGCCGAGAGGATGCTGATGGTCTCCGATTTTATCTATGACAACCTGCCTATATTCTTGGATTCTGTTGATTATGCGCGGATGGATAACGCTTTGCAGACCGATTCTTTGTCGCACAAACTCCAGATCGATTATGAGAATCTTATCTCTCCAACGGGAATTTTTAGCAAGAATTTTATTTTCCGTGATCCTATTGGCATAGGTAACAAAGCGATGGAACGACTCCGTTCCATGCAGCTTTCCGGAAATTATGATATACATGATGACCATATCTTCTCGAAAGACGGGAAGTCTATGATGGTCTATGTCGAACCTCATTACCCTGCAGGCAATACAAGTAAAAATGCGGTGTTGGTAGATGGCATTGAGTCTTTGATTCAAGATTTCGCTGTCTCACAACCTAATGTGTCGATTGAATATTTCGGAGGTCCGGCTGTGGCAGTCTACAATTCTCTACAGATTCGAAACGATACCTCGTTGACGTTGAGCATCGCTTTCATCATCATTGCGATGGTCATCTTTTTTGCCTTCCGAAACAAATTCTCCATCGTTCTGATTTTTGTTCCGGTCATCTTCGGTGCTCTTTTTGCGCTGACTATTCTCTATTTCATAAAGGGTGATATTTCATTGATTGCCGTTGGAGCGGGTTCTGCTATTTTTGGTGTGGTGATGAGTTATTCGATTCATGTTGTGGCTCATCGCGAACATACGCACGATGCAGAGTCTATCATTAAGGAAATGGCCGAACCTTTGACCATCGGTAGTTTCACGACGATTGGCGCTTTCTTCAGCTTGGTTTTTACAAGCTCTGAGGTGCTTCAGGATTTCGGTTGGTTTGCCTCTCTGACCATTGTCGGAACGACGATTTTTTGTCTTGTTTTCCTGCCTCATTTCTTGGGTAGCTCAAAGGCTGGTGAAAAACCAAATCGTTTTCTTGGTTTTATAGAAAAAATCAATGGTATCCATTTCGAACGCAGTAAAGTGCTGATCGCTGTCATTTTGGTTATGTCGTGCATTGGTTTTATTTTCTCGAAAAAGGTTTCGTTTAATTCGGACATGAATACACTCAGTTATCAGCCTGAAAATTTAAGGAATACCGAGAAAAAGTTGGATGCGATGTTCCAAAAGGATTACAAGAACATCTACTTTATTTCAGTGGGTGAAACGGAAAACGAAGCTTTGAGTTGTTATGTGAATATGAACCGTACGTTGGATTCGTTGCGCTCAACAGGTCTGATTGCGGAATATGCTAACGGTGAAAGTCTTTTGGTTCCTGCTGAGGTGCAGCAGGAGCGTTTGATTCGTTGGAACCAGTTTTGGACACCTGAGAGAAAATCGAAGTTACGTTTGGATATTCGTCAGCAAGGCGAAAAATATCAGTTTACCGAAGAGTCTTTTGCCGATTTTTGGCATTTGTTGGATAAAGAGTACAAACCTTTGAAATACAATGGCAAGGATGTGACGGCTAAGGTCTTTTCAGACTGGATTACGAATGAGGCGGATGTCTCGATGGCCATTTCTCAGGTGCGTTTGAAAGAGGATAATAAACCGGCTGCCTATTCAGCATTTGCTAACCAGAAAGGGGTTGTTATTTTGGACAAACCGTTCTTCGCATCGTCGTTTGTCACTTCTATAAAGGACGATTTTTATTTTGTGTTTTTTGTCTCTTCTTTCCTTGTCTTTTTGGCTTTGCTTATCTCCTACGGTAGGCTAGAATTGGCTTTACTGTCGTTTACACCAATGGCGTTGAGCTGGTTCATTATTCTGGGATTGATGGCTATTTTTGGAATTGAGTTCAATATCGTGAACATCATCATTTCTACCTTTATTTTCGGTATCGGTGATGACTTCAGTATATTCGTCTCAGACGGTCTGCTCTCCGAATATCGGACGGGCAAGAAGATGTTGACAGCCCATAAAACGGCTATTTTCTTCTCAGCCTTTACAACAATTGTTGGAATGGGAGCGCTGGCCTTTGCTAAGCATCCTGCTTTGCAGTCGGTTTCGTATACATCCATCTTCGGTATGTTTGCGGTGGTGTTAATTGCCTACACATTGCAGCCGTTGATTTTTGAATTCTTCGTCAACAGTCGAACCAAGAGAGGCATGATGCCGTGGACATTTATCAGTGTGTTCAATTCAGCATGGGTGTTGGGTACGTTTGTGGTAATGACCATCCTTCTCACCATCTATGCATTGGTTTTGAAATGTATACCGTTCTCTCGTGACCCTATCAGCAGACATATTCATTCGCTTATATGCCGTTCTGTAAGATATGTGGTATTCAATGCATTCATGGTCAAGAAGGTGAATTTGAATCCGGAGGGCGAAGATTTCTCAAAACCTTGTATGGTTATTTCTAATCATCAGTCGGTTGTTGATATTGTCAGAATTCTTTCGCTTTCGCCCAAGATAATCATCATCACGAAAGACTGGGTTTGGGAATCGCCTTTGTTGGGACAAATTGTTCGTATAGCTGGATTCTATAACATTAGTGAAGGTTATGAGGATGCTGTTGATGTCTTGAAAAAAAGGGTGGAAGAGGGTTATTCAATTGCTATATTCCCTGAAGGTACACGCTCTGAGGATGATAATTTAAGACGTTTCCATAAGGGTGCTTTCTATTTGGCGGAACAGTTGAATTTGGATGTTCTTCCCGTTGTCATGGCAGGAAATTGCCAAGTATTAAAGCGTTCTGATAATATGTTTAACCCCGGTGTTTTGGTAATGGATATTTTGCCACGTATAAAGTCTGATGATACCTCTTGGGGTGTAACTTATCAGGAGCGAAAAACATCCATCTCACGTTATTTCAAAGAGCGTTATGAAATAGACATGCAGCGCTATATCAGAGATGTGGATAATCCATATTATTACTTTCTGTTGTCGCGCAACTTTATCTTTAAGGGTCCTGTCACTGAATGGTACATGAAGGTGAAGGTTAGGTTGGAAAAGAATTATCGTCTCTTTGATGTGCTGATTTCCCGTGATGCAAGGATTACGGATATCGGTTGCGGTTATGGATTCCTTGCGTACATGCTCTCATTCGTCGGCGAAAAACGTCATGTTGTAGGCATTGATTATGATGAGGAAAAAATTTCGGTTGCCAACCATTGTTTTTCTAAAAACGAGCAGCTTGAATTTGTGGCAACCAATGCCATAACATACGATTTGCCGGAAAGCGATGTGTTTATCATGAACGATATGCTTCATTATTTACCATACGATAAGCAGAATCTTTTGATTGAGAATTGTATGCGTAAGGTTGCCGATGGCGGTATGTTGGTGATTCGTGACGGAGACAGCAGCAAGATGGAACGCCAAAAGGTGACGAATTTGACGGAGGTCTTTTCTACCAAGATTTTAAAATTCAACAAGACGGAAGGAAAACTCTTCTTTACCTCTTTTGAACGGATAAATGAGGTGGCATCTAAAAACGGATTCTCGGTTGAGACTCGTGATAATGACCATTATACGTCGAACACAATATTTATTTTGAAACGTAAATAATTAAATAAAAACAGATGGCAGATGTAAAATCGCCCACAGAGTTGGGTACGGGCAATATAAAGAAACTTCTGATAGCGTATTCTGGTCCGGCAATTGTGGCCATGATGGCGTCCTCGCTCTATAATATCATTGATAGGATATTTATAGGTCAGGGAGTAGGAGCAATGGCCATTTCTGGTTTGGCCATAACATTCCCATTGATGAATCTGGCTGCAGCCTTCGGTGCTATGATTGGTGCGGGAGGTGCTACGTTGGTTTCCATCAAAATGGGACAGAAGGATTCGGAGAGTGCAAATAAAGTTTTGGGTAACGTGTTGATGTTGAACCTCATTTTAGGAACCGCCTTCATGATTTTTGGGTTGGTTTTCATTGACGATATTCTCTCTATTTTCGGTGCAAGTGAAAACACTTTGCCGTATGCACGCGATTTCATGCAGATAATATTGTTGGGTAATGTGGTGACGCATCTCTATTTAGGATTGAATAGTATTATGCGATCGTCTGGTTATCCGCGTAAGGCAATGTACACGACGCTACTTACCGTGTTGGTCAACCTTATTTTGGCTCCAATCTTCATCTTTGGATTTGGTTGGGGTATCAGAGGTGCTGCCACGGCAACTGTTTTTGCGCAGATTGTAGCTTTGATTTTTGTTCTTGTTCATTTTGCCAACAAGGAGAATTTCATCCATTTCAAACCTGGGATTTATAAGTTGGAAAAACGTATCGTTTCAGGTATTCTTGCTATTGGAATGGGTCCGTTTGTGATGCATGCATGTTCCTGCTTGGTCGTTATTTTGATAAACAATGCATTGACCAGATACGGAGGCGATTTGGCTGTTGGTGCATACGGAATAATCAATGGTATAGTGATGTTGTTTGTGATGTTGGTCTTGGGTTTAAACCAGGGAATGCAGCCTATTGCGGGTTACAATTTCGGAGCTCAGCAGATAGATAGGGTGTATGAGGTGCTTCGTCTGACCATCATTTATGCTACGGTTGTGATGACGATAGCTTTCTTGTTAGGCGAGTTGATTCCAAAACAGATAGCCATGCTGTTTACGAAAGATGAGGAGTTGATAAGACTCTCGACCAACGGTATGCGAATCGTGGTTGCAGCTTTCCCGATAGTAGGATTCCAGATGGTTGTGGCCAACTTCTTCCAGTCTATTGGAAAGGCTTCTAGATCTGTTTTTTTGTCAGCAACCAGGCAGTTGATTTTCTTGATACCGTTGCTCTTGATTCTTCCGGGAATGTTTGGTACAAACGGAGTTTGGATTAGTATGCCAGTATCGGATTTTTTGTCAACATTGATAGCTGTGGGTTTATTGTATAACGAAATAAAAAGAAAGAAATGAATAATAATTTGATAATCAGTATTGGCCGTCAGTTTGGAAGTGGTGGCCGTTTAGTAGGTAAGGCTTTGGCAGAGGCTTTGGGTTTCGATTATTATGATAACGAATTGCTGTCTCTTGCTGCCAAAGAGTATGGCATGGATCCTGAGTTCTTCAAAATGGCCGATGAGAAGTCAGACAAGAGTCTTTTCTTGCAACGCTTTGAGGAGTACTTCTCAGGAGGCTTTTGGGCTAACAATGGTTTGACCAACGATCGACTGTTTCAGATGCAGTCTGACACTATCCGCCGTTTGGCAGAGGAGAAGTCGTTCGTAATAGTTGGCCGTTGTTCCGATTACGTGTTGCGTGACAATCCGAACTGCGTCAGCATCTTTCTTCACTCAACAGACAAAGATCGTGTTGCTCGTCTTCGCGAACGTATGCCTGAATCAGAATCATCGAGCGACGAGAAAATAATTCAGATGATGCGTCTAGCAGACAAGCATCGTGCCAACTATTACAATTTTTATTCGAACAAGACATGGGGTCAATCTTCGACCTATACGCTCTCTATCGATGTCTCCGCCCTCGGCGTTCAGCAGACCGTCGAGTATATTCTTCACTTTCTGAAGATGAAATTTCCGGAGAAATGGTGATTTGCGCAGGTTTTAATTTTGATTTGTAAAAAGATATAGGTTTTCTATGGAAAAGACAGTCACAACCTATTTGGTAGATGGAGATCCGAAGGGAACTCAGTATATTTTTATAAGTAATGATGTCATTTATCGAAGTGAAACATTAGTTGATTAAAAATATTGCTGTCCGCTAAATAGTTCGAAAAAGAGAAAAATTGTTTACCGGACAGCAATAATATAGAATGTTTGTCAGAAAAGAAGCAGACCACCCAAGGTCGACATATCCTGTTTTTGCAGTTCTGTAATGGTTTGATTTTTTCTTGCTTTTTCCTTAAAAATTATTTCAGAAACAATCAATTTTGCCTTGTTTGATAAAAATCATAGCTGTTATACATCAAAATGTTAAGATTATAATTATCTTTGTACTCAAAATATTTTTTTATTTTCTATATATGAAGAGTATAAATATTGGGAATTTAACGCTTAAGATGCCTGTCATTCAGGGAGGCATGGGTGTAGGAATTTCTTTGTCTGGTTTGGCTTCGGCCGTAGCCAATGAAGGTGGAGTAGGTGTCATTTCTAGCGCAGGATTAGGTTTGTTATATAAGAATTTTTCTGCTGATTATCTTAAGGCAAGCATTTATGGTTTGAAAGAAGAGATTCGTAAAGCGAGAGAGAAATCCAATGGAATTATCGGTGTGAATGTGATGGTGGCTATGTCCAATTTTGCGGATATGGTTCGTACTGCCATTCAGGAAAAAGCTGATATCATTTTCTCTGGAGCTGGATTGCCGTTGGACATGCCTTCTTTTTTGAAGAGCGACAGCACAACTAAGTTGGTTCCTATCGTTTCTTCAGCAAGAGCTGCTAAGATAATATGTCAAAAATGGAAGACCCTTTACAACTATTTGCCTGATGCAATTGTAGTAGAAGGTCCTAAGGCGGGTGGTCACCTTGGTTACAAAGAGGACCAGATCAACGATGTAAATTTCTCATTGGAAAAGACAATTCCTGAGGTTGTAAAGGTGGCTGAAGAATATAAAGCTGAGAAAACAATCCCAGTATTTGCTGCAGGTGGTATCTATACAGGTGAGGATATGTCTAGAATCATGGAATTGGGAGCATCTGGTGTTCAGATGGGTACTCGTTTCGTGACAACTAATGAATGCGATGCTTCTGATGCTTTCAAACAAGCTTATATCAACGCAGAGGAGAAGGATATCGAAATCATCAAGAGCCCAGTTGGTATGCCAGGCCGTGCTATTTGGAACAACTTCATCCAAAGGATGAAAGATGGTAATGCACATCCAAAGTCTTGCGTTTGTCATTGCATCAAGACTTGTGATAGCCAGAAAAGTCCATATTGCATCATCATGGCTTTGTATAACGCATTCAAAGGAAATTTGGATAAAGGATATGCTTTCGCTGGTTCTAACGCTTTTCGTGCGAAAAGCATTGAGTCAGTAAAAGATATTTTCAACAGTCTTAAGACTGAATACGAAAATTACCAGAAGAAAAAACAGCAATAATAAGCCACTGAAATCAGATTGACGTTTCTTGTTTTAGTGTAATAGAGAACGGGAAAGGACAGATATTTTTTATCTGTCCTTATCTTTTTTATAAGGATGATGTCTTTCTTTTTTGAAAAAAGTTATCAACAAAATGAAATGCAGTTGTTGATAAATCTGTTTAAAACAGAGAGTGGACTGTTAGCCAGTAGACGGCAAAAAATGCTATTTTTGTATAAATTTTCAGAAAAAAGAAGATATGCAAGAATTATTCGATATAATAGTTGAGTTGATGAAGAGGCATTCCTGCGTGGTTGTCCCTGGTTTGGGCGGCTTTGTCATAAATGCAAAAGAGGCTGTTGCCGACCATCATTCGGATTATTTCTTGCCACCAAGCAAAGAGCTGGTTTTCAATTCCCGTCTTTCTCATAACGACGGATTGTTGGTTCATGCTTTGATGGTAAAATTAGGCGTCTCATTCGACGAGGCCGACCGTATCATTGCAGAGAAGGTGGCTGCTTTAAAAGCTATCCTTGCAGAAAAAGGTGTCTGTGAAGTTGGCGATTATGGTTGTTTTACGGAAGGCAGGGCCGGAACTTTCTTCAATTTCAAGAAGATGGAGATTGAGGATGTAGATTCTTTTGGTCTGCATGAGTTCTATTTTCCTGAAATAGAGGAGAAAGAGGAGAAGACAAAAAAAGAAAAGTCAAGTGGCTTTGCCAAGTCTTTCCCTAAGTTGTTGGGAGGTATTGCTGCTGTGTTGGCTGTGATGTTGGTTTGCCAACCTGTCAATAACGGAGCTTCTACCGATATGGCAACGTTGAATCCTCTTCCTAAAATGAAACTTTATCAGGAGACAACGCCCAACCAATTTTATCTTGTGGTTGCTGGATTTTCCACAGAGAAAGAGGCGGTTACTTGTTTGGACTCTTTGTCTGCTTTGGGTTCTGCTAGTGCTGAAAATTTGGATGTTTACCCCAAAGGCGGTAGATTCATCGTCTCTTGCTCTCCTAAAACAACTTTAGATGAAGCTGTTGAATTGAAGAATAATTTGATCGCAACATCTGATTCTGTCTTCTCAAATTCTTACATATTAGGACTTTTGAAATAAATATAATGGAAATAAAAATAAACGAAAGTGAGCTGATCGAGGCTTCAAAGGAAGGTGTTGATGAGTTTTTGGCTGTCTTTATTGATAAGTACAAAGAGGTTACCAAGGGTGAAGTGACGGCTGACACTATGGCTCAGCTAAACGGATACCAGAATACGCTTTTGGCTTTCGAACTTTTCCGTGACCAGATTTCGGAGGGTGGATTTGTTCAGCTGATCCAAAACGGTTATGGAGGTTACATTTTCGATAATCCATTTGCCAAATCAATGAGGGTATTTGGTGCGTCTAAACTTTCAAAGTTGATATATAAGGCTAAGGAGGTTTATGATGCCAATAAAAAGAATTTGGAGAAGGAGACCACAGAGGAGGAGTTTTACTCCATGTATGTGGATTTTGAAATTTTTGATGACATGGAGGAGGAGTTCTTCGAGATTGAAGAGGAATCCACTAATGCCGTAGCTCATTATGTAGACGATCATTTGGATCAGTTTGCTACGATTGTGAAATAACAAGTACTTTTTATCAATATATTAGCAGTGAATGGGCTGATGTGTTGATCTGTTTTTGTTAGCTTTTTGAATAATATAAATCTATTTATTATTCAAATATGTTTATGGTGAAATGATCAAAATCTTGTTTGGAATATTTGTCTTTTGTTTACTATAACTATAAAATGATATCTAAGGAAGAAATTTCAATTTTATTACATAGTACAGAGTCTTTTCGTGTAGAAAGGACAATTAGTACAGGAGATATGGATAAGTTTCAAGAGGCTATTTGTGCTTTTGCTAACGACTTGCCTAATTCTCGTCAAAATGGTTATCTAATTATTGGTGCAGAAGATAATGGAAATTTGTCAGGTTTAAGGGTTACTGATGATTTTATGAAAAGAATTGCTTCTATTCGTTCGAATGGAATTATATTGCCATTGCCTCTTATGAATATTGAACGCTATGAATATGAAAAAGGAGATTTGCTTATAGTAGAAGTTCAGCCTTCATTTACAACGCCAGTAAGATATCGAGGTTGTGTGTTTATTCGAATTGGTCCTCGTAGAGATATTGCTTCTGAAGATGAAGAACGAATTCTTACAGAAAAACGTGTTTCAAATATGGGCTCTTTTGATGCATCTCCTTGTTTCCGTGCAACTATGGATGATTTATTGGTTGATAAGATAGAGTACGATTTTATTCCAAAAGCAGTAGATCCTGAAATTTTAGCTTCTGATAAACGAGATCTAAAACATAAAATGGCTTCGTTAGGTTTATTTGATCTTCATCATGATTGTCCTACATGTGGTGCGATTATTTTATTTGGCCGTAATCCAAAACAGTTTTTGCATGGGTCGTATGTTCAGTATGGACGGTTTGGTGGAAAAAGTAAAGGCGATACAATTATAGAAGAGAGATCTTTCAATGAATGTTTGGCAATATCTCTTCATAAGTTAGAAAATTTCATTGAATATGGTGTTTGTAAAACACGTCCAGTTTTTGTGAGTGCGATGCGAGAGGAAATGAAGACGAATTACCCCAAAGATGCTATGCGTGAATTGATATACAATGCTTGTATGCATACAGATTATCAATCGAATATGCCAACGAGGTTTTATAATTATAATGATCGCATAGAAATAATGAATCCAGGTGGACTTTATGGAAAAGCTCGACCTGAAAACTTTCGGCGTATAGGTCAAATTGCGTGGTATTTTCAGTATACTAAGTGTCAATGGGTCAAATTGCGTGGTGACTTAAATGAAAATACGATTGAATATTTTCAACAATTTGCTCATATTTGTATCGCAG
>JALNVE010000024.1 GCA_023227695.1 Paludibacteraceae bacterium | reverse complement strand
TTCTCCACAGGGCAACTGGAAAGAGGGAGATTTTCTCTTCTCTTTCTGCTCTGAAAAATATTTTTTCTACCTGACCCATTTTTTTCCTCCTCAAGTTGCATTATCAATTTGAATCCCCGTCATAAAAACGATCAAACCATCTTTTTCATAGAACCGAATCCTATGTCCATTCCATGCATTACGATATCAAACAATAATGATTCCGAAAATCGTCTCGTATATAAATTTGTAAATACAGACTACTTACTTTGGCAATATGAAGGTTTTAAGATGAATGCAGACAGTTCAATAAATGTTAATTTTTCCATAGGAGCTTTAGGTGTACTTCCCTCTTATTACGCATATATTCATCTAAAAAAGATGGACCCCAAAGAAGCAGAAAAGACAGTAAAAGATTACGAACAATTCTGCCAGAAGTATGTCGATTTCAGCAAAATACTTAAAAAATCAAATTTAAATTATTATCGCATAGAAAAATATGTCGCCCTTAATGAAGACATAAAAGGGAGAAATCCTCAATCTTTGGCATTGGATATCATACATGAATTAAAAAAGAAAGGATTCTCGTTGGAAAATCCGTTCGAAAAGAATGGTCATTATATCAATCCAGAATTCAAAGGAGAGGTTATTATAAATCCCTTCCCTATCGAAATGAACACAGAAAAAATCAGTATTGAGATTCATTTCGAATAAGAAATAAAATCCAAACAATAGACGTTACTCAAAAAAAGGAATCATGAAAACAAACTTCTACATACAACTAAATGATGACAAAAACTACAACATTACGATTCAATTCCATTAATAAATATTTTCTCTCTTTTTTCTAACAAATCGAATTAAAAAGAAAGGGTTTTCTGTTAAAATTTGCATTCTATTAGTTTTTTCCTTCAATGTTTTCTATTAAATATTTGTTTATATAAGATATTTACTTCAAATTTGTTTTTAAGACAAAAATTTTGTGAGATCATGAAAATATATACCCATTTTTTAGCTTTTGCCTTGAGTTATCTTCTATTTTGCACTGGAAATTCTTTCGCTGCAGACAATCATGAGCAAAAAACAATCATCAGAACCAACGAGATTGTTGATGACAATGATGCCTTGGACAAAAACAATCCTTATAAGATAAACTTTATAAAAGTAACTTGTCCTAAAGGAAAGAGCACTTTTTATCCAGTAAAGGTGGGATTGGGGTATGAAACAAACGAAATGACAATAACGCAAAACCATCTTTTCCGATATCCTCTCGTACTCACTATTGAAAAATGGGATTCCCTTCATGTATATGTTAGACTTAAAGGCAAAACTGTCATGTATAATACTCTTCCTCCCGTTTTTGCTACACCTTATTCAAAAACGGCAAATGGTTCTATCAATATTCATATAGACAAATCAAATTTAAAGAGTTTTATCAAACATAACATAAATGACAGCATTTACTCCATGAGCATTCACATCCAATCTGATCAAACAGAACAGGCTCTTCTTGAATTTTATGATGTATTCAAAAAGACATTTATCAACATTGAAAACCTCATTACAAATGCAGATATTCAAGTAAACGAAGACGAAAACATCGTATCTGTATCAAAGAAAAGGACAAGCAAGAACAATGAGGCGATTAAAATTCAAAAGGAATTGAAAAAGAACGGATTTTCTCAAAACGAACCATCACAGAAAGAGAGAAAGTTTGTTCACCCAGATTTCTACGGAGAGGTGATCGTATATAATGATCAGGATGTTTCCATTCTGTTTTATTAAAACATTTACGTCTTTATTGCAAATTATATAAACGAAACGTCCCAACTATCATCACAATAGTCGGGACGTTTTTTTTGATTACGAATGCATTTATATTACCAATATACAATTGGACAAGGATATTTCTCGTGTTTCTGATAAATGTAGATGAAGTTAATCTCATGAGACCATGAGCCATTTTTCTTCGAAGAAGTAAACAAATCATATACATAAAACACCTGCAGACCTTTGTAATGACCGCCCACCATAAAAGCAATGACGTTGATGCCATCTAAATTATTTTTGTCAGACACACCCACAATCAACGGATCCCAAGTAGCACCTACGCCAGCATTAACCATCTTAAATTTATCTTGCTGCTGATAAGAAGCATTCACGAAAAGATAATTATCAGACAAATCATTTCTTCCAAACAAGCCATTGGAATATTGCAGATCTTGGATAAAATTGATATGACCAACAAACTTTCGTTTCAACACATTCTCTTCTAATTCAACAAAACCATTACTAGGCTCAGCCAAATGATAAACAGCACCACCAACTGTCAATTTGTTCTCAATTACAAACGAAGCTCCTGCTGAGAAATCGAAAAAAGTACGAGAATCATTATCAAACTGTTCCAACGTCTCCAATGTAGGTTTACGCGTATTAGGGTCGTACTGGTCACCATACTTCACCTTATCCCAACCCAACTGGTTGATGAACATGGAAACTTGAAGACCCAAACGGATAAAATAAAAATCCCTTAGCTTTATGGTGTGTGCATAAACGAGCGAAATCTCATTCGTGTTATACACCCCACCGGCCATATTATCGTATGCGTATGCAACACCCAATGAGCTCATACGCTTGTAAAAATTCTGATCATAAGAAGCCCTAAAGGTATGGTAGTTATTGCCCAATGCCATCCACTGCTGACGGTAATTCACACCCCAGCGCAAGGCATTGGCATTTCCAGCCAATGAAGGGTTCAAACTGAACGGTGTCAAATTATGATTGACCAACGAAAAATCCTGAGCATCTACCAATCGGAAGAATGCCATAAATAATAGTAACGCTACAAATCTCTTCATAATACAATCTCTTTCCGTTTTCAAATTCACATTGATCACACTATCTTATGATAGAAACGAAACCTCGTCTCTCTCCTTCCTTATTAGCACCCATGAAGTTGCTCTTATAATCTACAGACCAACCGTAGACGCCCCAAGGACATGGTTCTCCGTTAAGCGTTCCGTCCCACTCATCGTTTATACTATTTCCTGTGAAGACTATCTCACCCAATCTGTTGTAAATAATGAAATGGAAATAATCCATGTACTCACCACCTCTAAACTTAAAGGTATCATTGAGTTCATCTTCATTCGGAGTAAAGGCCTCAGGACCCCAGAAATCCAACCATGTATAAACAGAAGATCGTCCTATATATTCACAGCCATATTTATCAATTGCACGAACTTTTACCACAAACGAATCGGCCATCGTAGGGTTGAAATAATGGGAAGTGTTGACGCCCGAAATCTCCTTCGAACCATCACCAGGTTCCCAGAACCATATACTTTCTTTAGGTGAGATTCCTGTAAAACGGACATTAGAACTACCCTCTTCAATAAATGAAGGACCTACTGCAAAATCTATCATCTGACGAGGCAACATATCAAGCTGTTTCTGTGCTGTTCCAACACAACCGAACACATCACGACCCTCTACAAACAAGGTGGTTGGTTCCTCAAATATGGCCAACAAATCTGCTGTATATCCGTTTTCAGCAACACTCACATTGTAAGGTTCGCTTGTCCATTTGTAGGTCTGAGCTCCAGTTGCCTTCAATCGGATTGTATCCGGCAAATTCTGGCAACCCGTCTGCAAACCCTTCTCTATCTCGATATGAGGAGCAGGTCTTACCTTCACAATCTGACTCTTGCTGGCAGAACAACCGAACTCATTCTTTCCTGACACCGTATACTCGGCAGAAGAACCAACTCTGAATGAAATAGCAGAAGTTGTATCGCCCGTATTCCATTTATAAGATTCGGCACCTGACGCATAAATTGAAATGGAATCGCCCATACAAGCTTCCGTTTCTCCTGTGATATGAATAGACGGAGGCGTCATTACCATAATTTGTATATCAATAGTTGCAGGACAATTACCTACATCACTACCAGTCATCCTTACCACCGTGTTGTTTTGAGGTGTGATATTGATGGAACCGCCTGTACTTAGAGTTGAGCCATTGTCCCATGAATACATCAAAGCTCCCCTACCTATAATCGTAGTTGACTCACCCAAACATAGTGCAGTTCTACCATCGAATGAAAGCACTGGTGGACTTATCAATGTGACATCAAATGTAGCTGTATTCATACAACCAAACTGGTTTTGAGCCAACACCTTGAATGTCGTATTATCAAGTATCTTAGGAGTAATAACAGGACCCACACTACCATTATCCCACATGAAATTATTGGTACCTTCATTAGCATCGTAAGCCTCTATTCTAACCGTAGACTCTTTACAAGCCTGATTGTCACCCTTCACATAAACCAAAGGTCGTGGATTAACCTTAACAGGAACGCTGATCATGGCTTCACATTCGTCTTCTGAATATCCATAAAGCATATAATTAGTAGAGATAGATGGAACGAAACGTATCGTATCTGTCGTCTCTCCATTGCCCCACTGATATCTATTAGCACCATGTGCAATCAACATCGCCGTACTGTCCGGACAAACGCCCGTAATACCTGAACCAGAAGCCCAAAGCGATGGAACTGACAATATTCTGACAGGAATCAACAGAGAGGAAGAACAACCATCGATCGTTCCTTTTACTTTCAGCTCCCTATCGGCCTCCAATAAAGAAGAATAGACAGACGACTGCGTACCATCATGCCATACGTATGAATTAGCACCAGAAACAGTGATATTCAACAAATTGCCTCGACATACTGCGGTATCACCGGAATAAGAAAGTGTAGGCAAATCTTTTTTCTTGATAGTCCATGTAGCCGTACCTTCACATTGGTTAGCATCCACACCTCTTACGGTCAAATCCACATTTTGAGTGATTGGCAAAGACAAATTAGCACCATAACCATTATTGCTCCAGAAATACTCTTCAGCTCCTGATGCCTGAATTTTCGCAACGTCACCATCACAAACACTGTTATCTCCGGAGACTGATATCATTGGCGACTGATTAACTGTAATCACAATCGAGCCCGTACCAACACATCCACCATTAGTTGTTGTTCCGACAACCGAATATTCTGAAGTAGTGATTGGAGAGTCAGAAATGGAATCTGTCACCTCACCTCCACTCCAAACGTATGAATCTGCACCCTTCGCATATAATACAACGGTATCACCTTTACATATTGACTGAGAAGAGGCATCGATCCAAACATAAGGAACATCCAACAACTTCACAGTCACCTCAGCCTTACCTGAACATCCGTTGGAAAGGCCCTCAACCCAATAAGTTGTATCTTGTTTTGGCGTTCTGGTAATGGTTGTTATACCTTCAGTACCATCATACCATTTCACATTGGAACCAGCACCCGAAACTGTCAATTGGACACTTTTACCTTCACAAACTGTTGTATTTCCTAATATAGTCAATTCCGGTAACGGCTTTACTTTAACCGTTATATCTTGAGGTAATGACTGACACTTTTTCTCATCCACACCATAAACCTGGTATGAGGTAGTCGTTTCAGGCATTACATCACGTGTTTTTCCTTCATAAAGATCACTCCAGATATAGGTTACATTTCCTATGGAAGAAACCACATCTGCTGTCAAAGTGGTTGTTTCTCCTTTACAAATCACTGTATTACCGTCAAGAGAGATAACGGGCAAAGGATTTACCTTGATCTCCACATCCTTCGTTGTACTACAACCATTTTTATAAGTACCCGTAACAGTATAAACCGTTCCGTCTTTCAACGGACGGGCACTCATGGTATCTGTTCGATGACCTGTATTCCAACTATAGATCAAATTATCATTAGCAGTATAAGCCCTAGCTGTCAATCTTACCGTATCGTTGAGACAAACCTCTTTATCTCCTTGAATCAAGAATTCAGCATTCGGTTTAACTATAATCCAATAAGAGGTTGTATAAGAACAGAAATTTTCATCTTCCACCTCCACATTAAACTCTTTAGATGCTGTCATCTTATATTTAATGGTCTGAGTCGTATCACCCGTATCCCATTTGAATTTACTACCGACAGACGCCTCCAAGGCTGTTATCTCCACCTCCTCGCCTATACAGACAGAGTCTGCTGCACTAATTTTCAGATTAGGGAAATAACGTACACCTATCTTTTTCTTGAACGATTTGGAGCAACCCAATTCAGTAAAGACAGTCAGCGTAACATCATAGTCGTTTGACACTGCATACTGATGTTCCGGATTCTCCAACGAAGAGACAGAACCGTCACCAAAGTCCCAACTATAACCTATAATCTTGTCTCCTTCCATTATTGTTTTGTTTGTAAATCGGACCAATCCAGCGCAATCGTTCTCAATATCAAAATCGATATCCACACCAATTTCATCCAATTGCGTGGTCAATACCACCGGAGCACATGAACTATAGTCATTTTGTAACTTACACGAGTATGTAACACCCGCGTTGATCATTTCAACAGGAATAATAGCCTTAGAAGGATCTGCTGGGTCTGTTTGTACAGCATAACCATCAGAACGGCTCCATTCATAAGAAGTAAATCCTGGCGGTGCCATAATTTCTGCATCCTCCAAACCGCAGTTCTTAACTAATAATTCCAACTTACTGGTCTCTGCCCAAAAATAACCGTATGCACGGTGAGAACCTGGACCGATTACACCATTAGACAATCGGAGACAGTCGTGAGTAACAACCGTAATAGTTACCTCTTTACCTATATGTTTAGACAAATCAAATCCACCAGAAGTCCATCGTCTGAATGCAAACTCCGTAATCTGATTTGTTGCTATTGAACCTCTACAGGTTGTATTAGGTTGTTCAGAAACCAATTCCAAGGAGAGAGAGTTATTAGCATCCGCATTCACAGAAAACTCACCGCATGGCAATTTGGAGTTGAGTCCTGTAGACGGATCATACATATCAATGGAAAGATTGAAAGTAGGCAGCTGTTCTCCAACGTGGTCGGAAACGGAATGCGTAACTAATTCAGGACAATGCAATACAGCCGCAAAACGATATGAGAACAAGGTTGTATTTTCTGTAACGGTAAATTTATATACCAACTTCTCAGCCATGGCAGTATTTCCAAGTCTATCATTTTCTGCCTTGGCAGTAGAACCGATTCTGACGGTGGTAAGACCGTCTGGGTTGGTAGGAAAATCCCAACAACTAATGACAGGGTCTTGGCTTGTGGCAAAACCGTTCATAATTTGAATCTGAGGAGTATTCGTTGTTTGAACCCAAGGTTCATACTTATATAAACTGTCAGTATTATCCAAATAGATACCACCGACATATTGTTCCCAGTATTGAAGATTTCCACTCTCAAAACTCAAATTAGGAGTATCCAAATTCTTCTGAGAAAACACATTCCCTATTACAAAAATTGAAACAGTAAGCAAAGACCAACGACACCTTGCATTACAACCTTTAAAAATTAAGGACATAACAATAAAATTTGCGGTTTATAGTACTCTTTTTATGGCGTAAATAAATACGGAAACGGAAATCGCCATCACATCAATCAAACATTTCAAATTTAAGCTTTTTTACTTAAAATTCCATGGTTTTTCTTAAAAAGAATACACAAAAATCATACCATAAACCTATTGCTTCAGACAAAGATGCAACTTTTATTTCAAGGTAAAGACACACAAAAACAAATATTTAGCATTAAAATTATGGTTTTCAACCAACGTGCGATTTTCTTCAGTGAATGGAATTTTAGACAAATAAAAAATATATTTTAACAGATCAAGCAAAAATACCTATTAGAACCAAGTGACTAATTTGTCCATTTGGTTTTAACCGATATCAGCCCAAACAAAAGATCTTTTCTTATTGATATTTCAGTAAGGAAAGGTTATCTTCCTCAAAAATTTCGTTGGCAACCTCCATCAACATAGAAGGTGTTATCTCTTCCAAGCTCTTACAAATATCGTCCAACGATTCAAACTTATCAAAATAGAGGAAACTCTTTCCTAGACTTAAGCTCAACGACTCCTTGCTCTCCTGCGAGATGGCCAACTGACAAATCAGTTGTTTCTTCGCTTTAGAGAGCTGAAGGTCCGAAAAACGGTTGTTTCTGAGTTTCTTCAACTCATTCAACACAATATGACAACTCTTCTCCATATTCTTGACATCGGTTCCAAAATAGATGGAGACGATACCCGAATCTGAATAAGAGGTATAATTCGACTCAATATTATAGGCTATACCACTCCTCTCCCTTAAAGCAACATTAAGGCGACTGTTCATTCCCGGTCCGCCAAGTATGTTATTCAACAAATAGAAAGCTAAACGTTTGTTGTCAGAAAGACCATAAGCCCTGTTTCCATAAATAACATGAGCCTGATAGGTATTCTTATCTATGACCTTTTTTTGAGGCACATATAGACAAGGCTTCTCACGCTTGCTCTGCACATGCATTTCAGGCACATCGCCCAAATAACGCTCAGCCCATTGTGAAATTTTCTTGAAAGGAACATTGCCTAACGAGAAAAACAGAATCTGGTCTGTTGCATAGTTACGCTTCACAAATCTCAATGCATCTGCAGTACGATAGGTACGCAATTTGTCTGCATCGCCAAGTATGTTTCTACCCAATGGAGAACCAGAGAATATCAGATCTTCAAAATCATCGAAAATAAGTTCCGATGGTGTATCGTTATAAGAATTGATTTCATCAATAATGACATCCACCTCCTTCTCTATCTCGTTTTGAGGGAAGGTAGAATGAAAAACAATATTGGCACACAACTCCATAGCCCGCTCAAAATCGACAGACAAAACAGTAGCATAGACAAATGTCTCCTCCTTGGTCGTGTAAGCATTCAGTTCGCCACCCACATTCTCCAAACGATTGAGGATGTGCCATGATTTACGCTTGTCCGTACCCTTGAAAAGCATGTGCTCTATGAAATGAGCCATACCAGACTCGTTATCCTCCTCGTCTCTGGTACCAACATTGATAGCGATACCACAATAAGATACAGGGCTAGCGTCCGGTTTATGAACAACCCTAATTCCGTTCTTTAGAGTCAGTGTATTTATCAACTTGTCCATCGCCTATTATTTACCGGCAATTTTAACATAACCGTTTTCGTTCAATTCTCTAGCCGTGATCTCCAACTCCTTATACCAATCCTCACCAAATCTACGGATCAACGGCTCCTTCAAAAATTTATATACAGCAACACCTTTCACCTTCCCCAACTCAAATGCTACCTTGCAGACTTGCCATGAATGGAAGTTGACAGCCGTATAGCCTGCATATTTTGCCAAGCGGACAGGATAAAGATGGCAAGAGATAGGTTTGTAAAAATCTATTTTGCCTTCGCGATATGCCTTTTCAATGGCACATTTGCAATTGCCATCAGCATCTGTATAGGAATAAACGCATTCACCACCGTTAACGATGGGAGTCACAATATCTCCCTCTATATCAACAGTCGAGACACCTTGCTCATCAATGACCTGCTTTGCCTTCTCCGACAAATCATCCCAAATAATAGGAAGGATCTTCTTGATTATGTGCACCTCTTTTTTCTCCAACGGAGCACCGGCATCACCCTCTACACAACACTGTCCTTTACATGCGGACAAGTCGCAGAGAAAAGACTTCTCGAACAAATCAAAACTAACAATCGTATCTCCTATCTGAACCATATTCAAAATTTAAAGTGCGCAAAAATACAAAAAAGGAAGACTATCAAACTATAATATTGAAAAAATAGCCCCAAACGGAATAGGATTCCTCCTTCTTAAAAAGAAGCGTTCAAAATCAACGCACAAGCGGTCTCGATAATCGTATCGATCTTATTCAGCTCATCTTTTTCATCCATATCAACCTTAACATCCGGATCAATTCCGAACTCCGTATAGTGCATATTCACATCTAAATAAGGAGCAACAGACATACGCATGTACCAATCATTTGGCAATTCGCTGGACATTGGCATGCCGGCACCACCACCTGTACGGTCGCCCACCGTAATGACATTAGGCAACACCATCATGGTCTGAACAAAATCGTTCGTTGCACTATAACAATTTCGGTTGGTCAAAACCGCAACCCTTCCATAATAATGAAGGCCGTCTCCTGGCTCCAAATAAATAGGTTCCGGATCAGACAAATCAGAATGACCCTTACCGCTCTTATATTGCATATAGCCTACATGAACTTTTCTGTCAGTAAAACGAGAAGCCAAAACATTTACAAGATCTGCATAACCTCCACCATTGTCACGAACATCAATGACAATTCCTTCCGTATTACGGAAGTAGTCCAATATATAATCCAAATTAGCATCAGAGAAGGATGATGAGAAGGACGAATAACGGATATATCCTATATTATTTTCCAATATCTTATATTTCAAGCCTCCAGCAATTTTATAATCCCTTCCTAAATAACGGTCACTACTAATCACCTTACTGTTGTAATTATCAAGATAATCACCTTGAATGTCATATCGGGCAATATCAAATGATGAATATAAATTCACATGACCATCTTTCAACTCTTTCAACATATCGCCCAAAATATAAAACAAATCCATTTTGCTGCGACAATTCTCAACCTTGGCCTTATATTCATAATAAACAGTGTTCCAATTTTTTATACTGTCTTTTTTATAGTCAAAAAAGCAATATTTCTCGTCCACTGTCTTCCATAGCATCTCAAAATTCTCCATATAATCCTCTTCCTCTACTTCCAAATCCTTATCGCAAGAAGAGAATGTGAGCAAAGCCATCAATGCAACAAATGGAGCTATTATCTTATTTTTCATTTTCATATTCACTTAAGTTAAACAAAAAACTTATTCCACTGGATTTCTGAATTCTGCAGGAATTTTCTTACTACCTTTGAATGTCAAGTAGTTATAAACCAAACCAACCATACAAGAGACATTCATGTTTCGAGTTTCCAACTCGTTCACATTCGTAACCGTACGTTCCATCAAAAGACCTACGCGGAAGGTGCATATTTTGATAGGAAAATCCAAAGACAACTTATTTCTCCATTGAAAACGAGTTCCAAATGAGGTAATCGGGAAGGTTCCGTCATATTGACTCTCACTAAATATCTCATAATAAGTCTGAGCATAATTAGGAGAAAACATGACACCCACAAATGGCATGGAGAAATGTTCGCGGATAGTAAGTGTTCTCTTTTTCAAAGGAATATGATAATAACACATGACAGATGCCCAAAGATTGGCATTCAATATCATTGAATATGGGTTATTCTGATTTCGATTCTGATATCGACCTCCTAAATCCACATTCGCCAAACCTCCCAACATGAGGTTCATATTCTTAATTGGCTTCATGTGATAATGCACACCTGTAAAACCACGAAATGAAAGGCCTAAAATACTAGCTGTTTCAGATGGATTGTTGGTAAAATCAGCATTACATGCGTACTCCGTATATTTAGACAGATAATCCAACTTCTTAGACAAGAAAGAGACCCGCTCGTCCATCAACGAAATACCTGATCCTTTATACAACAAAGGAGACAAATACGAATCGTAAATTCTACTATTTCCGATTGAAAGCGTAACTGCTCGATTGGTTAAATGATAACCTACACTGTCTGTTTCCTGCGCTGACAAAGACAACGAAAAGGAAACTAACAACAACAAAAACGAAAAATTCCGTAGCATAACGTTATTCCTATTTAAATGCAAATTAAATCTATTAAAGATGAGAAGCTGTTTCAAATTACTACAAACAATTATTCTTCAAGAGCCTTTTAACCTTTTAAAACGATTTTATTCGTCTAACAACTCACTATCTTCCGATCTAAAACCAAAAAAATCTCAAAAAATCTAACGATAACTTTGAAAAAACTTCTCTATAGCGAAAGGATTTTCTTTTAACCCCATCACAACCAATTTCTCTTTTTAAAATAGAATAAAGTCAATCCGGAGAACACAACCATCAAAATCAAAGAGAATGGGTATCCGAATGACCAACTAAGTTCTGGCATAAACTTGAAGTTCATACCATAGATACTTGCTATCAATGTAGGTGGAAGGAAAATCACAGAAACCACAGTAAATATCTTAATGATCTTATTCTGCTCAATATTAACCAAACCAAGGAAGGTATCCTGCAAATAGTCCAAACGTTCGAAACCAAATTTCGTGTGCTCAATCAATGAATTTATATCCTTGATGACCAGGGTCAGTCTCGGCTTCAGATCGTTCGGAAGCAAGGCACTTCGCAACACACTGGAGACAACGCGATGTTTGTCGATGATGTTCTCGCGTAGGTGCATGACTTTTTCCTGCAAGTTTTTGATCTCCAAAAGCATATCTTCATCAATATCCTCAGCTACCGTAAGCGTCTTACTTAACTTAGTGATTTCTGATGTGGCATCCTCGATCATATCTGCGTCGTACTCTACCCGAGTCTCTAGCAATGCGATGAAAATATGGAATCCCGTAGGATAATTCTTTGGATTGGCAAACATCTTCTTTACGGTCTCGTTGAACGACTTCAAATTGGTGTCGCGCACTGAGACCAAGATGTCATTTTTCAAAATAAAAGACACTGGTTCTTTCTCGTATGAATCAAGCAGGAAGTTGGAGTTTGCCACCAACGTGTCTTCTGTCTCCATGAAACGAGATGAAATCTCGATCTCTTCAATCTCCTCCTCTTCCTGAATATAAATCTTCAAGAACTGCTCCAACTCGGACTCTGTCTCCGGTTCAACATTGTTCAAGTCAATCCATACGAAGTTATTCAAAGGTACGGTCTTTAAAATATCTATATCCTTAGCTATTTTTAGCCTGTTGTTCTCAAAATAGAACAGTCTTACTTCCGATAGTCTCATTTTTTTCTTTTTTAGAAGTAAAAAAATAGTGTTTTTAATCTCTGGACGACAGGATGAAAAAGACGCTTCTTTTTCTTACGTCCTATAGGCTCTTTGAAAGCCAGCTATCGACTACTGTCTAAGGAATTTTATTTTTATCAACCAATTTGGTAAGTTCAACAAATTCGGCCACGCTCAGTTGCTCCGGACGTTTTGTAAATACAAGCATCTGGTACACAGGATTATCCTTGCCAAGCAATGTCTGCAATGAGTTACGCATCATCTTTCGACGCTGATTGAAACTCATCTTCACTACCTTCACGAAAAGAACTTCGTCACAGTCAAGCTTGCTGACTGAATTGCGTCTCATCCTTATGACAGCTGACTTCACTTTAGGTGGCGGGTCGAATACGAATTCAGAAACCGTAAATAGATACTCTATGTCATAGAAAGCCTGCAATAACACACTCAAAATGCCGTATGCCTTACAACCAGGACGGGCGGCAATACGCTCAGCCACCTCCTTCTGTATCATTCCAGAACAACAAGGTATATGATCCTTATTCTCCAAAACCTTGAAGAATATCTGACTAGATATATTATATGGATAATTACCGATCACAAACAAATCGTCATCGCCATAGATTTCGGCGAGATTCATCTTAAGGAAATCGCCTTCGATGATGCGACCCTCCAAAGCAGGGAAATTCTCTTTCAGGTAAACTACAGACTCGCGGTCTAGTTCGACTACCTTCAAATCAATGTTTTCGTTTTGTAAAAGGAACTGGGTAAGAACACCCATTCCTGGACCTATTTCCAGAACCTTAGTAGGCTTTGAAACCTCCAAACTTTCAGCTATGCTGCGGGCAATATCGAGGTCCTTTAGAAAATGCTGCCCGAGAAACTTCTTGGGCGTTACTATCATATTCCATGTTACTTTTATTAATTTAGTAAACAGTGGATAGTAAACGAGAAACTTACGCTACCCCCTTAGGAAATCCACTCATACAAGCCCGAAAAACGAAACCTGCATTTTCAACTCGGCAAAGTTAGTTTTTTTTATTCAGACTTCGAAACTTATGTGCATTAAAAACTTTCAGATATGTCATGGAAAACAAAACTATCCTCTATTCTCAATCAATTCGGATATTGCTTAATTATCTCATCTTTCACAATCACATCTATCATGGCACTCTTTTCATCAAAAGAATAGTTCTCTATATCCTCTTTTTTAAAATGCAACAAGAAATAGACCTGTTCTTTTGTTTTCAATACATTTCCATTTATCCGATAATTGATTTCTGACATACATTTTGTTCCTAAACCTTTATAAAAAACAGCTTTATTTATCATCAAATATCCAGACTGCGCTTCAGATGAAGTCATAGAAATAATTTTTGCATTTTCTGCTTCATCAAGAGCTGTAACACAACTTTTGATGTTAATTGCCCCCAATACAACTTTACTTGAGTCTTCAGTTCTTATTGAGCCATAATAAAGTTGTTTTAACAAGAAAGGCAAACAATCTCCTTGAAAATCATATAATTCACCCAAATAAATACCATCTATAATTAAATAAAATTTTCCTTTCCAACTTTCAAGTTCTCTTCTATTTTCCATTGATTGTTCATATTCATCGTAATCCACCAACGGAAACAACATATTTGTTTGTAACAAAAAGACAAATAACAAAATCAATCTCAAAAAAACTTGTTTTTTCATAAGCAATAAAAAAATCTAATTAGGATTTTAATCTAAATCTATTTTCCAACCACCACAACCCTACTCTTTCCTACATGCACAGGCACACCGTTGCTCACATCAGAATGCTTCAGCAAGCGGCCGTTCAGATCAATGATATCTATGGATTGAAGACCTTGGGTATAGATGTATTCGCCTGCCTGCCACCACTTAGATGATGATTCTGAAGAAGCTTCTTCTATCGAAGTTTTTGGCTTTTCCAAGAGGAAGTTTCCTACAAGGTTGGCTCCAAAGTTTACGTTGTATTGTTCATCAGGATTGGCAAATTGGATGCACTGATAGTTTTTATCCGTCAACCAATCGCCATGCTGAGAAATGCGGAGATAGACATCATAACTGCCTTCTTGCAAAGAGTCTGGCAACTCAACCTCGAGAGCAACTTTGTTAGTTCCGTCAAAAGAATCGCCAGAACCCATCGCACGTGAACGCAAATCTCGAACATCGAAAGCTGTTTCAGGTTCCAATTCTGCGACAACTTTACCATTCGTCAAGATAACGGTCAACTCCTTTTCCGAACAGATATTTCCGAAGCCTACGTTCTGAATCTTCAGATCCATCTGCAGATGATTATCATCCACCTTATCCGGCAAAACAGAATTTCTCAACACCAATCTGTAACCCAAGTGATTTTCAACGTAAGTAAAACCATCTTTTCCATTGTACTCAGCATCATTGCCAGTAAAAACGGTATCTTTCCAAGCTAAAATAGTTGGCTGGTGCCATTCGTAATTCAGATAAGTAGTGTGCGTTCGAAAACCCTCCTGCGATAGATAAATCGGGGTATTGATAGGATGATCGCCATTATAGTTGGCCACCAACTCGCCTCCGTAAGGGGTATTTTGAGAATACTTTTCAAGCCACGAAACCATCATCTCACGGTTAAGCATACCGTCTATTGTACCCAAATCGCTACTCGAGCCCAAGTAACCGTCGTTGTAAAGTCCTACTCGGTACACGGTATCTCCCTTTGCTGTCGCAGCCGCCTTGAAGGCCTCACTGTCTACCTTAAAATCAACCTTTTCTAGGCCCATCCATTCGGCAACGATATCGGGACGACGCACACCTATTTTTAGACAAGAAGGTGTATTTTCCAACATAGTCTGCAAAGCCTGCGCGATATTGGCATTTGTTCCGATACGGCTTGTGTGCATCTCTCCCCAAGGACCATACATACCGAGTTCGACGTATGTTATGACATCCGCGTTCCGGCTGTAAACCTGCGCCAACTGCTTTATATGTTCCAAAACCATGGACTGTTCGGAAGGCTCCGGTTGGGATGTGCCATTAAACCAAGGGTCATAGCAAACCCTTACGATAGCTGTCTTTCCTCGTTGACGAATGCCATCAAGAGATGCTTCTATTCCATTAAGAGCATCTTCTGTAAGCGATTTACTATCTCCAAAAACGGTATCGTTTGTTGTTTCATCGACACTCAAAACAGCATTGCTGCTGAATGGTGAAATATCTACACGCAGATGCACTAGATCACCCCACGTGTCCAGCGCCTTGTTTCCTGAAACTGAAACATGTTGCATGCAGGTTCGATAGAAACCTCGACCAGGATTACTCAATGGTTGTAAAGCATCTGTATAGTCCAAATTCTGCACCTTCTGTTCTGCAATGGCAAACATCTGCATATAGAACAAAAAAGAACAGACGATCAGAAGTTTTGTCAAAAAAATATTTTTCATAAAACTCTATATTTCAAACCAATCATAAGATCAGAGGGTGATTTACACTATCACAAAAATAAAAATTAAAAAGTATTCATGCCATTGTCCTAAGAAACATTTCATAAATAATTGTAAATAAACTCGTACATACGCCTCCTTTTTATTTCTCTTTTATTGAACATCGGTACTTTTTGTTTAATTTTGCGCGTCTTAATTTATTGACAGTAATACATTAGAATAAACAAATGAATAAGGATATAATAAAAAAGGTACTTCAGTTTATATGTTTCTTGGCCATTGGTCTTTTCATTTTTTATTTGGTTTATAAAGACCAAGATATCGACAAAATGAAAGAAGAGCTAAGAAAAGGAGATGTATTCTGGATTCTATTTCCAGTCTTCTTAGGTGCCTTAAGCCACTTCGTCAGAGCATTGAGATGGAAACAACTCATTGAACCATTGGGCAAGTCGCCCCGACTCGTCAATGTCTATTTTGCTGTAATGACGGGTTACTTCGCCAACTATCTGCTTCCACGTGCCGGAGAGATGGCTCGTTGCGGAGTAATAAAGAAATACGAAGACATATCCTTCACCGAACTGTTGGGAACCGTCATTGCAGAGAGAGCTTTTGACCTTATCGTACTTCTCGGCTTTATCGGTGCTGCTATTTTCTTGCAGCTTGATCTGTTTGCACAGGTATTCGCATCAGGTACGAGTTTTGACCAAAAATTTGGATGGATCATTTTCAACCCCGTTGTTTGGATTATAATGGGCGTAACTGTCATATTTCTTCTTATTCTTCGAAAAAAAATCATGGAAATGTCGATTGCAAAGAAATGCAAGGAGATATTCTTCAATATAATCAGTGGAATAAAGACCTTCTTCAAGGTAAAAAACAAGCCGTTGTTTATATTCTACACGGCGGTTATCTGGTTCTGTTATTTCAACATGACATACCTATGCTTCAATGCATTTGATTTCACAAAAGATCTGACCATCACTTGCGGATTGTCAACCTTCTCCATCGGAAGTCTTGGCATTGTAGCTCCTGTTCAAGGCGGTATTGGGGCATGGCACTTCTTGACCATCGAGACGCTTAAGTTCTACGGTGTAGCTGCCCTTCAGGCAGCCTCATTCGCTTTCGTGGTTCACTTAATGCAGACGCTCATGATCCTTCTCATTGGTTTCATCAGCTTCGTTACTTTGCCGTTTGTGAACAAGAAGAAATAACAACATTTCGACAGGGAGTACGATCCATCTCTACTGCCGACCACCCGAAACAAAATACATTTAATGAATGTAGATTGCTTTTTAGAAGACAAACGTTTGATTTTGATATCAAGTCCTAAATAAGCGTTACAGGTTTTATTGGACAAACATACTATGATTTATCCATTCCAGCAAGCTAGCTTGCTGGAATGGATATTTTTTTTGATTTGTATTTTTTTATTTTGAC
>JALNVE010000023.1 GCA_023227695.1 Paludibacteraceae bacterium | reverse complement strand
TCCACAGGGCAACTGGAAAGAGGGAGATTTTCTCTTCTCTTTCTGCTCTGAAAAATATTTTTTCTACCTGACCCATTTTTTTCCTCCTCAAGTTGCATTATCAATTTGAATCCCCGTTTTTCCCTTTGTAATTAACTTCAATGTTTTCGTTTGCGTCCGTTTTATGTTCACAACCTATTTCACCTAAAATCCCTTCAACAAAATCTTTTACGCCCAAATTTTTGTTGTCTGTCACCTTGTTTGTCATGCAAATATGAGGTTAAATTAAATGTTTTTTGTCGACGTCTAAAATACGAATTATTTTTCTAAAGGTGAAATGATATAAGAAAGTATGATTGTTAAATAGAAGGTTTTTTATTAAAAAAACAAATATGGCAAAGATTTTGAATGTGTTTAGAAAAAGACATAAAAAAAAAGAAGAAGAGGCAATGACTTTGTTCTCACGAATTACTCAGGGCATCTTCTTCTACACAAACAAATAGAAGCAATTTTTTTTGTACTGTATTAAAGTTTTTTTTAGCAAATGTTTTAGTATTTTTTTGTCATAAGCACATTCGTTTATTTTGAGTGAAATGATATTGTTGTAATGTTTTTTAGTCTTTTTTCGGCATTAATGTTTGTATTAAGAGGCATTATTCTACCCATTCATTTCTGAAAGCGCTAATAAATTCAGAATGGAGTATCAATTTGCTTCCTCTAAAAGTAATGATACCACCATAAGACATTGTGAAATAATGGTATCAAATATAAACTTGTTAAAGAGTTTTTTGACCGTTTGCCTTTACCTATATTTTCTTAGTAGCTCACTTGTTGATTGTCGCAATATCTGCACTTAAGATAACATCTCAGCAATACTACAAATGTATTAATCGAGTTGTCGTTGTTTTATAATGTGTCTTAAATGCTAGTAATAGGTACGCTTGTTTACGTTTATATTAAATAACAAATACTTGAACTAAAGCAAAACTGTTTTTTACTGGAATACATCACAAAATAGTAATCATCATAATACACAAACATGTTGCATTTCTTTATCCACATCTATATAAAACAGTTCAAAATAGGAAAAGCTGCAATAGTTCTTTTCTTTTTATTTATGCATCGCAAATATATATTACAATTTAATAATATGCAATACTCTAAAATAGGCGAAAATTATTAAAATGTTGATTCTTAGATATTTATTTCATTCAGAAATACTGAAATATTAACATAAATCAATAAAAAATATTTATAAATTTATATATACATGTTTTTAGAAATAAATATTCCTTTTTTTTATTATAAAACGAGGTGTTTTATATCAATTGACCAATCTCAATCACCTCTAAATCTTTGATATCTGATTTGTCGATGGTGAATCGCAAAAGCGTACGTATTTTATGGAAACCGTACTTTCCAGCAGCACCAGGATTTAAACAAAGCGCCTTGTTTCTCTTGTCGTACATGACCTTCAATATATGGGAGTGTCCACATACAAAAAGTTTAGGCGGATTGGTGTAAATATCAGGTTTCACTTCGGGTGCGTATCTTCCAGGGTAACCACCGATATGAGTCATCCATACATCGACATCCTCAATTCTAAACCGAAGATGTTGAGGGTAGATAGCACGTAAGTCGTAACCGTCAATGTTTCCGTAAACGACACGTAAAGGCTTTATTGCGGACAATTTTTTGGCAACTTCTTCAGATCCTATGTCTCCGGCATGCCAAATCTCATCACATTCGGAGAAATATTGGCGATATTTCTCATCCCAATATCCGTGCGTGTCCGATAATAATCCTATCCGTTTCATCTCTTATTTTATTGAGGTATTTTTCTCTTTTTGAGCAAAACCTCTTACATAGTCGTAGAAAGGTAGTCCATAGATTTTGTTGAGCATTTTTCCTAAAGTTACCATGGCTACAACACTCTTTAGTTTACTGCCGGAAATGATTACTTCGAAGGTCTGGTTTTTATAGGTCTTTCGAAGTTCAAAAATCTCTTCGCTGATAAACTTATTTGTTAATCCGCCGTAAGTGTAGTGCACGTTCTCTTCATAACGTATGAAGGTGAAGTGTGCACAATCTGCTTTGAACGGAATCCAATTTCCATGTTTATAATTAAAGAGTTTGAATCCTTCTCTATACTCTTTTGTGTTAGGTTTGAACTCGTATAGCTTTTTAGAGAAGCACAAGAATATGAATTGTGAGATGGCGATAAGGAGAATAATAATTCTTATTGGAATTGAGAATTTTAGATATATAAATTCACCATAGATGGCGTATGTGATTCCTAAAATAAGCACAATTCCAGATAGTACAATTACCCATGTATAAAATAGGTTTTTCTCGCTGATCTCTATGTTTTTGAATTTCTCCATAATCTGTAAAAAAAAGAGAGTATAAAACATTGGCAGAGCCGTTTTATACTCTCTATGTTTTTTTATTTTATATCCTTTATTCTATTGATTAGTTCGTCACCTAATTCGCTCTTGACTTTGATATGGTTTAAAACTTCCAATACGAATGGGTTTTTGTGGAAGTCTCCACGAACATTTTCAAAGTCTTTGTCTTTCTCTTCTTCACTTCCGTCAACTCCGAAACTGGTTCTTATTTTGAGAGCAAATTCCTTCTTGGCATCTTCGTAAAGAATCTTATCCAATCCAACAACAGCATCTTTCCAATTCATTACTAGGTTGATGACATCCTCAATAGTGACGTTTTCGATGCTTTTGTTGAAATATTCGTTCAATTTTTTGACTGCCCAAGTCCATTCCATTGTATAGTACTCTTTGTGAATCTTGGCCAGTTTTTCATTGATCTCTTCGATTGATTTATATTCCCCGTTTTCAATATCAGACATCAGCTTCTCAATGACAGCTTTAGGCGCAATAAGACCGGCTACGTCGATCCAATCTCCAACGCCATCCAGTGTGTCTGGTTGTAAACGTTGACGGATCTCTTCAATGGTTTTGAACTTCGTATTCTCAAGTCTTTTGATAACAGAGTTGCCTAAGAATTTAGTGATACCCATGTTGTAGAGATTAATGCCATTATGAAGAGAAGAGTTTTTGATTTTTGTACTATGATAGTAGTACATCTCACAAGTTTCTCCTGTAATCAGCTCCAAAGATTTCAATATATTCAGCCCCTTCATCATCTTTTCAATGGTATACGGACTGAGCAAGTTGAAGTTTATTTGGTCTAATTTATGAGGATCTTTTCTCCTGTCACGTTTGGGCCATTTCTGAGCATCACGGATGGTTCCTACGCTACGTAGATTGGCTGCGGGAACAAGGATAGACTCGTTGTCTTTCTCTATCAAATAGGAGAATGGCAAGTTGGTCGTATCTGAGTGGTCGGTGTGTCTGCCCATTACCAATGTGAAGGCACCGATTTTAGCCGGCCAAAGGATGTAAGAATCACTGGTGGTCTTTGAACCACGTTCTACAATACCTTGGTGGATAGGACCGAGTTTGTACATGTGGTTACTCTGGTTAGATCCACTTCCTGCATTGGAGAAGGAGAACATACCAGCAATTAACAGACTGGACTTGTGGTGGGTAACCGTAAAAGGACCGGCAAACACAGAAGCTGCCTCACCATGGAAACCTTGACAGTTGCAGAAAAATAGGGTGTCTGTTGCTGAATATTGTTTTCCAATCTGGCAAGCTTGACCTACAAAACATTTGTCGATAACAGCCCCTTCAGAAATATCTGTACCTGAAGATACTATAAAGTCGTGTGCAATGACACCGATCCCGAAATGAATAGGAGCGGTCTCGTTACTGTTCAAACTACCGTTTATCAGTTCAGAACAACCTTCAAGTGTTGCGTAATCGCCTATCTTGACATTCTTAATGACTTTACAGTTGCGGATGACCACATTTTTACCGATTGAGCCCCTCTCAGATGCAACGTTATTGCTATACTCTTTGATCATGTCTCCCAATTTCTTGATGAAAACAGGTCTATGACGGTAAAGTGTCATCATATAGGCAACATGTGCTGAAAGCGTGTCACAGATAGGAACTTCACGTCCTCCGCCTTCATTCAATGGGGCTACTTCAACTCCGTTTCCGAAGGAACTCTTTCCATCAACACAGAGGAAATCCACATTATCTATGTAACTGTCGTCTCCGATGTTGTAATTGGCAATATAATCACCTATTTTGCCAATGTAAACGTTGTTTCCAATGGTGCAGTTATGCAAAACGGCATCGGTTATTCCTGAATATCTTGGAACGTTACCGTCAAGAGTATATCGTTTTTCGAAAACACCAAGTTTGATGTTTCCGGTCATGATTGTTCTTCGGATACGTAAAGGGTTGAAATTCTCTGCAACTTCAATTTTACTCCAATCGTCACTGCTACAGCATTGATGCTTAAGTGTCTCAATCTCATCTGAAGTTAGTTTTCTATATTTATTCATATATTTCTTTTTATGAAACAATGGTTTTGCTCTGAATAGATTAAATTAACTCTTCCTCATCATAAACTTGATAGAGGAAGTCGTTGTAAGGGAATCGTGTCACGTGAATCTCCTTCACCTTATTGTACAATAGGGTCTTGAACTCTTCCAAATTGGTTTTATCTTGAGCGGATATGAAAATGCAGTTTTCCTGCATCTTGGCCATCCAGGTGCTTTTCAATTCTTCCAGACTATAATTTTCTCTTGACTTAGGGGTTAAATCGTCAGCATCTTTCGGTGTGTAGGAGAATGCGTCAATCTTGTTGAAGACAAGAATGGTAGGTTTTGCCTCATTCGTTATTTCGTGAAGAGTCTTCTCTACTACGTTGATCTGATCTTCGAAAGTAGGGTTGGAGATATCCACTACGTGTACGAGTAGGTCTGCTTCTCTCACTTCGTCGAGGGTTGATTTGAACGATTCGATCAAGTCATGAGGCAATTTACGGATAAATCCTACTGTATCAGAGAGTAGAAACGGCAGGTTCTCGATGGTTACCTTTCTTACTGTAGTGTCCAAAGTGACAAAAAGTTTATTTTCTGCAAACACGTCAGATTTGCTGAGCATGTTCATGATGGTTGACTTTCCTACATTGGTATAACCAACAAGTGCTACGCGCACCATATTCCCTCTGTTCTTTCGTTGAGTGCTTTTCTGTTTGTCGATGTAGATCAACTCCTCCTTCAACCAAGATATTTTGTTGAGGATGATTCGTCGGTCGGTCTCGATTTGTGTCTCTCCAGGTCCCCTCATTCCAACACCACCTCGCTGTCTCTCCAAGTGAGTCCACATTCTGGTAAGTCGAGGAAGCAGATATTTGTACTGCGCCAACTCTACTTGTGTTTTGGCGTGCGATGTCTGTGCTCTTTTTGCAAAGATGTCGAGAATAAGACTAGTTCTGTCGAGTACTTTTATTTCAAGTTCCTTGTCAATGTTCTTGAGCTGCTTGGGAGTAAGTTCGTCATCGAAAATAACAAGACCAATCTTCTCGTCTGTATCTTCCTTTTCTTTGATGTAGGCTTTAATCTCCTGCAGTTTGCCGGGACCCACAAAAGTAACAGAATTGGGTCCGTCCAATCTTTGAAAAAAAATCTTTTGTGGATAAGCTCCTGCGGTGTCGGCAAGGAAAGCGAGTTCATCAATGTACTCTTTTGCCTTCTTCTCGTTCTGCATTTGCGTGATCAATCCCACAAGTATTGCGTTTTCCGAATATATCTCTGTTGTTTTTATGCTCATAGAAATCTTTAATGCTAAAGGAACTTTATTGTTCAATGGAAAAAAAACGAGTAAACAGGGTATTTTGTAATGCTCAGTTGTTTACTCGTTTTTTTTCTTATTTGTTTTTAGTGGACATTGCCTCTTTGATTTTTGCTTCGATCTCAGCTGCAAGTTCAGGATTGTCTCTCATGCAAAGTTTAGCAGCGTCTCGGCCTTGACCCAACTTGGAATCGTTGTAACTGAACCAAGAACCACTCTTCTTGACAATTCCGAATTCAACGCCTAAGTCGATGATTTCGCCGTTCTTCGAGATGCCTTCACCGAACATGATGTCAAATTCAGCCTTGCGGAATGGAGGTGCCACCTTGTTCTTAACTACCTTGACTCTTGTCTGGTTTCCAATGACCTCTTCACCGTCTTTGATTTGACCGATCTTTCGGATGTCCAAACGAACTGATGCGTAGAACTTCAAGGCGTTACCACCGGTAGTGGTCTCTGGGTTTCCAAACATAACGCCAATTTTATCACGCAACTGGTTGATGAAGATGCAACAAGTGTTAGTCTTGTTGATTGTACCTGTCAATTTACGAAGTGCCTGCGACATCAAACGTGCCTGAAGACCCATTTTTGAATCTCCCATATCACCTTCGATCTCGGCCTTTGGAGTCAAAGCTGCAACAGAGTCTATGACTACAATGTCAATAGCAGATGAACGGATTAGTTGGTCTGCTATCTCCAAAGCCTGCTCTCCGTTATCTGGTTGAGAGATGAGTAGATTCTCTACGTCTACTCCAAGCTTCTCAGCATAGAAACGGTCAAATGCATGTTCAGCATCGATGATGGCTGCAATTCCTCCTTTTTTTTGAGTCTCAGCTATAGCATGTATAGCCAAAGTTGTTTTACCAGACGATTCTGGTCCGTATATTTCGATGACTCTTCCCCTTGGATAACCGCCAACGCCTAAAGCAATGTCCAATCCGATTGATCCGGATGAGATAACAGGTACGTCCTCCACTTTGTTGTCACCTAATTTCATGATGGTGCCTTTCCCGTGGTCTTTTTCGATTTTTTCCATTGCAAGCTGAAGAGCTTTCAACTTTTCTATGGATGGTTTTACGATTTCTTTGTTTTCGCCTTCTGCCATATTTGTTTTTTGTCTTTTATATTTTGAACAAATATAGAAAAAAAACTAGAATGACCTTTGTTGTCCTTGGATGAATTTTAGGGTGAGTTTCCCGATTTAAATATTTTTTCATGATTGCGGAGCCGATGTTTTCCTTTTCAAATGTTGAACTTATGTGAAAGTTATTTCACTTATCTGTTTAATAAAAAAAATATGCTCGATTTTGTTTCTGCATTTTGGGGTCTGACATCGGTTTGTATGGTCTTAAATATGTGTTTTTGAGACCAAAATAAATTTTTTCGAAAATAATATTGACATTTATCTATTCTTGTAAAAATAACTATGATGATGGGATGGTTGTTCTTGAAAATGGAATTAATTATTGATTTTCAATGTTTTATAATCTTACTGTGTAGCGTGAATATGAAATAAAAGAGTTTACTTTTGAATATGTAAGATAAATATTTGTCCGTAATTTGATAAAAGTCAAAAAAAAATATGCAAAAAAATTTGCGTATGTCATAATAATGTTTCACCTTTGTAATGCAAACAAAAACAGGTAGATTTTTCATAGTTAAGGTTTAGGTTAATTTGGAGTAATAGGAAGCTGTGAAGCCTCCTATTATTTTTTTTGTATATACTTCATTGTATTGGCACAATTAATCAAATTAAGTGCAAAAGCTTGTGGGTGAAATGGTTTAATGCTTTTTTGCTATGAATCAAACCAATCAAAACGAATTTTAAGGAACCCGTAATTAAACGGATTACACAAATGATGGACGGAACGTCTGCTCAGGAATTTGTGCAATTACATATTCTTGCCAAATCTTCAAAACGGTTGGGAGTCAGTTTTCTTGATTATTGTGAATCTAAAATAATCAGAGCAAAATAATGGTTAAAAACAGCCCTCGCACTTTTTCGCTTGATCCATTTTTGCATCTGCCTATTGAAAAAATTGCAAAAAACATCTGCGAAACAAAAAAACTCTGTAAATTTATCCTCAGTAATATAGCGATGTTTTTTTAAAATTTTCATCATAAAGTCGGATAAAAATTATCTATATTTATTTCATTATTAATTAATTACAATATATTGAATTAACTTTGTTTTATGTTTTTTAGAAAAAAGGCAATGAAAACGGCAGTCTTATTATTCATGTTGGCTTTAGTTTATAATGCGAACGCTCAAACAGACTCTTTGATGATGAATGTCCGCACAGAAGGGACTGTTGGTTCTGTGATTCGATTATCAGACTCTGCTAATGCAGCAGCACCTGTGTCTGTAAGTAGATGTGATGCGCATGATTTCAAATTACAGCAGTTAATTCTGCCTGTCCCTCTTATCGTGATTGGATTTGTTGGACTTGACAATGATTGGCTGAGATATCAGAATGGAGAGATGCGTGAGGAACTGCAGGAGAATATAGACCGGCGTTTTACGGTTGACGATTTTTCTCAATACGCACCTATGGCTTCTGTTTATGTCTTAAATCTTTGTGGGGTAAAGGGAATACATGGATTTTGGGACAGAACTATTTTGTTGGCAACATCCACCTTGCTTATGGGCATTACCAATAATACATTGAAATATTCAATGAAAATAGAAAGGCCAGATGGCTCTTCTTATAATTCTTTTCCTTCTGGACATACAGCAATGGCATTTGTGGGGGCTGAATTTTTATGGAAGGAATATAAAGATGTCTCTCCTTGGATAGGTGTTGCAGGTTATTCTGTTGCCGCAGGAACAGGTTTCTTCCGTATGTATAACAATCGCCATTGGTTCACAGATGTCATTACAGGAGCGGGAATAGGAATTTTGAGTACTAAAATTGCTTATTGGTCTTTCCCTTACATTGAAAAACATTTATTTAAGAAAAAGAAGAAAGATAGCCCTGATTTACAAGTAATCGCATCTCCTTACTTGAATGGAGAAGAGAAGGGTTTTGTTTGCTCTGTTCGTTTTTAGGTTGAGATGGATAAATTCCTTAAAAAACAGGTGGACACGATAATATATCTATAAATCTTGTTCAAAAAAGAAAAGCATTTCGGACGGTCACACAGAGGAGCATGCGTCTGAACAGAAAATTGTGCAAATATATGTCCATACCAAACCTGCAAAAGAGCAAGCCTGTTTCCCTGATTTAACTTTTCTTTTCTTCTTTAATTTTATTATCTTTGAAATCTTCAATTATGGGTGGTTGGTTTTGATGACAGATAAAATATCATGATTGATATATGCCTAACTTAAAGGATGGACATTAAACGAAAAACACAAATAGTCACTGTACTGTTATCTTTTCTTTTTTATTCTTTTTCTGCATTTGCGGGAGGAGTGAAATCTTTTTTTCCAAGGTTTGACAATTTTACCCAACGGGATGGATTGTCTAACAATGTGGTTCAGTGTGCCTTTCAGGATAGGAATGGGCGTATGTGGTTCGGAACGAGCCAAGGCCTGAATTTTTATGATGGATATCTGTTTGAGTCATATAAACATTCGCAAGAAGATCAGACATCGATGCGTGGCGAGCTTGTCCGCACTATTTTCCAAGATTCTAAGGGTGTGCTTTGGGTGGGAACGGAGCATGGAGGTCTGAATCGGTTTGACATCTCTTTGAAGAAATTCTATTTCATTTCTTTTCCAGGAAAGGAGAAGACTTTCAACTATTCTGTCAATTGTGTTGCTGAAGATTCAAAAGGTGTTTTGTGGGTGGCTTCTGATGAAGGCCTTTTGTTTCTCAACGAAAAGGGATTACTGGAAACGAAGGAGATAACGGCTGAAAACTTTTTGGGACTGGGCAATGTCAGAAAATTGTATGTAGACGCACAGGATAATATATGGATAGCCAGCAAGAAACATGGCGTGTGCATCTATAATCCATACACCAATTTTTATAAGGAGATAACTGTTCCGTATCTGCAAGAAGAAGACGATTCTGTATTGTCTATCTTTCAATCGAGAGACGGAAATGTGTGGTTGGGCACCTATTATTCTGGAGTTTTTGTGGTTGATCCGAAAAAATATGTCATCAGGCGTTTGACGTCATTCCCGGTTTCGGAGCGTAATGCTACTGTGCGTTCTATTATTGAGGATGCTGATGGTTTGATGTGGTTTGGTTCTCGCGGTGGACTACTTGTTTATGATAGGGCGACTGACAGTTATAGCCAGTTTTTTCATGATAGAACCAATCCGGTGTCTCTTGTGCATAACTCTATCATAGAGCTTTACTTGGACAAAAAGGGCGACATGTGGTTGGGTACGCGCGGTGGAATTAGTTACCTGGATAGGGACAAACAGAATTTTCGAGTGATAAATGAGGCTAATAATGATGACCATTCTCTGAATAACGGAGAAGTTTATGCTTTTTGGGAAGATAGAACTGCCAACCGGTTGTGGATAGGGACGGAGTCTGGAGGTATAAACATATTGGACAATGAGAGTGGACGTATATCTTATATCACTAAAAACAACGGGTTGACTTCCAACTGTGTAAAATGCTTTTTCCTGAATGGAGATGAGGTTTGGGTTGGCACTTATTTGGGTGGAATTGTTGTGCTTGACGCTACAACAGGTAAGGTGAAACGTGTTTTCCGAAATAGGGAAGGAGACAACTCTTCTTTGATTTCGGATATCGTATGGAACATATACCGTGATAGTCGGGGTTTGTTGTGGATAGCAACGGGCAAGGGGCTGGACCTTTATGATTCGAAGAGGGGTTCGTTTTCCCATCTGAAACATATCAAGCATGATAGCAATGTCTATTGGGTGGCCGAGGATGATGAACACGATTTGTGGATAGGTAGTGACGATGAGGTGATTGTTTACAATCCGGATAAGGATGACATTATTCGCTATGCTGAACGTACCCGTTCGTTTGCCCAGACGAAAGATGGTTCTGTATGGCTGGGAACCTTGTCTTATGGATTGGCCAAATATCATAAACATAATGGACTGATACGCTATTATTCGGAGAAAGACGGATTGGTGAACAATAATGTGCAGAGTCTTACGGTGGATGGCTCCGATGATTTGTGGGTGGCCACCTTCAATGGTTTGTCTCGTTTTAATTGGAAGAGCGCAACCTTCAAAAACTATGATGAGTATGACGGATTGCAGGATAACCATTTTCATTATAATGCGGCATGTAGGCTGGAAAATGGACAGATTGCCATTGGCGGACTTAACGGCGTGAATATCTTTGACCCCATGAAGGTGCACAATAGCGAATTTGAGGCGGAGGTGCTGCTTCGTGATTTCTATGTCTTTAATCAGCCAGTGGGGATGGGAGAGAATCTGAGCGAAAACATCGCTTCGGCCAAAGAGGTGGTGCTTGATTATGACCAGAATATGTTCTCATTTACGTTTGCCACACTTTCCTACTCGAAGTCGAGAAAAAACAAATATATGTATAAGATGGAGGGCTTTGATGCCGACTGGATTTATGCCGGGAATTCGAACCGGGCCACTTATACGAACCTCAATCCGGGAACCTATACATTCATGGTAAAGGGCTCCAATTGCGATGGACATTGGAATGAGAATGTGCGGAGTCTGAAGGTAGTCATTTTGCCTCCTTTTTGGCGTACATGGTGGTTTAAGTCGTTGGTGTTTTTGCTGATTGTGACTTCTGCTTTTTCTCTTATTCGTTATTATATAAGCAGGGAAAGAAGGGACAATGAATCCCATTTTGAGCGCGTCAAAAATATGAACCAAAAGGTTTTGAGGAAAAAGGAGGAGAATTTTTATGCTGATTTGTCTCAAGAACTGAGAATGCCACTTACCTACGTATTGGGAGCCGTTACTGAAATAATACGACAAAAAACAACAAATGAGGCTGTTGCCGAGCATGCTCAGTTGGCTGAGCGAAATTTAGTAAAGGCAATCTCTGTCATAAACCGAATTCCAGATTTTGAAACCATGGAGCGGGGCGAGTCACAACCATCTTATGTCTCGTGCGATGTTTTAGGTTGGATCTACTGTTTGGTTCAACCCTACATAGTGGCGGCTGGTAATCAGCGAAAGACAGTCCTCTTTGAACGAAATCAGGACAGAATGGATGCTCGTGTGGACAAACGTAGAATGGGTGATTTTGTGTGCGCCGTTTTGGATTATGCGGTCTGTCATACGAAAGAGGCTGGTTCTGTTGTTGTCAATGTCTCTAACGAGTTGAATGGGTTTTATGCTGTGACTATTAGTTTTGATGGAGATTGGCTCAAAAACGAGCAAGATGTATTGATTCAAGATAACGGCGATGGAGAACAATTCTCTTTTGCCACAATAAAAAAATATATCGAGGAGATGAATGGAAGGCTGACTGTAGATTCGAATCGAAAGTCAGAATGTACAACCGTTTGTGCAGAACTTCCTTTGTTGAAAGCCATTGCAGAAGAGAAAACTAGCCTTGAGGTTGGAGATGGGGATGGATTCTCGCTTCTGATTGCTGAGAACGATCCTCTGTTCAGAACTTATCTGAAGTCTGGATTCTCTACTGAATGTACTTTCTTGGAGGCTGATAATGGCGACATGGCATACGAACAGGTGTTGGCCAATATGCCAGATGTGGTGCTGATCAATTGGTCTTTGCCACAGCATAATGGTGAGAAATTGTGTCGTAGGCTGAAGTTGGACGAGAGGACAAGGCATCTCTACGTGGTCGTTTATTCTTCCCTAGATGTGGAAGAGTTGGCATTGGAGGCAGGTGCTGACGATTATGAAACGATGCCTTTTGATATATGTAAGTTGGGTAGGCGAGTTTCCAATCTTCTGACCACGCGTTATGGATTGAAGAGGAAGTTCAAGATGGAGATGCTTCAGGAACCTAACAATGTGAAACTCGATTCTCCTGACGAGAAACTGATGAACCGTATCATGGAGGTGGTGGAGTCCAATATATCCGATTCTGAATTTGGCATCGACAAGTTTGCTGTGGAGGTAGGGCTAAGTAGAATGCAACTTTATAGAAAGGTAAATTCTCTGACAAAAATGACCGTGAAGGAGTTTATCCGTAGTGTTCGCATCAAACGTGCGGTACAGATGTTGGAGCAGAAGAAGATGACGGTCTCAGAGGTGGCTTATGAGGTTGGTTTTAAGGATATCGCCTATTTCCGTAGATGCTTTAAAAATCAGACAGGAAAGAATCCTTCTGATGTACAGACTGAAGGCTAAGATGATTTCTTCGGGGCTTATTTTCCTCATTCTGTACTTTTTTTGACATTCTTGAGCATTTGCATGACATATTTGTTTTTGTGAAGGATAAGCCTTCTTGTTATAAAAATCACTACTTTTGTAAATATATTTTATCATTATATCAATTATGTCAACACCTAATAGAACAGAAATAGCCACACTTGGCGAGTTTGGACTTATAAAACATTTGGTAAAAGATTTTGAGTTGAAAAACTCTTCTACAATTAAAGGAGTGGGCGACGATGCCGCCATTCTGGATTATGGTTCGAAACAGGTGCTTGTTACTACTGATTTGTTGCTTGAGGGCGTCCATTTCGACCTCACGTATGTACCTCTTAAACATTTGGGATATAAATCGGCTATCGTCAATTTTTCAGATATATGTGCTATGAATGGCTATCCGAAACAGATTACAGTCTCGTTGGGAGTCTCTAAACGTTTTTCAGTAGAAGACATGGAGGAGCTTTATGCTGGCATCAAAATAGCATGCGATAAATATGGTGTTGATTTGGTTGGAGGAGATACTTCTGCGTCCATGACTGGTTTGGCAATCAGCATTACCTGCATGGGTGAGGTAGATAAAGATAAAGTGGCGAAACGCAGTACAGCGAAAGATACGGACCTTATCTGCGTGTCTGGCGATTTGGGTGCCGCTTATATGGGCTTGTTGCTTTTGGAAAGGGAAAAAAAGGTGTTCACTGGAGATGAAAAGGTTCAGCCTGATTTTTCAGGAAAGGAGTATATCATAGAGCGTCAACTAAAACCGGAGGCAAGAAAAGATATCGTCGAGGCATTAGCCCGTATCAACGTGGTTCCTACTTCTATGATTGATATCTCTGACGGTCTCTCTTCCGAATTGTTGCATATCTGCGATCAGAGCGGTGTGGGTTGCCGTGTGTACGAAGATCGTATTCCTATCGATTTCCAGACTGCTACGATGGCTGAGGAGTTTAATATGAATTTGACAACGGTAGCTTTGAACGGTGGTGAGGATTACGAGCTTTTGTTTACTGTTCCATTGTCAATGAACGATATGTTCCAAAACTTGCCTGGCATAAAGATTATCGGTCATATTACCGATGCATCGTTGGGTTCTTGCATCATCACAAGAGACGGACAAGAGATTTCTTTGAAGGCTCAGGGTTGGAATTCTTTGGGTTAAGACCTTTGACTTTTATAATTTTTTGCGAAATAGTGCGTTTTTATAGAAGCTACTAACTTTGTAATAATACAAACACGTTTTATGCGGATCGTTAAATATTTTTTATGTTTTTTGGTTGCTTTACTTACTTCATGTTCTGTTAATCAGCAGATTAAGAAAGGTGATAAAAGGTATGAGATAGGTGAATATTATAAATCGTCGTCTAATTATCGTCGTGCCTATAACAAGGTCAATGTGACGAAAGATAGACAGAAAAAGGCATATGTTGCTTATCGTTTAGCCAATTGTTATAGGTTGAATAATGATAATGAAAAGGCAGAGCGTTATTATGCTAACGCTGTGAAGTATCATTATAAGGATAGTACAGCATTGCTTTACTATGCTGAGGTTTTGCGTAAAAATAAAAAGGCAAAAGCTGCTGTTGAACAATATGATGCCTATTTAGCTTTGGCTCCACGTGATGTTCGTGCTATCAATGGTCGTGCATCTGCATTGGAGGCTTTGGAATGGGAGAAAAATCCTACTCGATATAAAGTTGAGAAAATCAAGGAGCTGAACTCTAAACGTTCAGAACGTAGTCCTGCATTCCCTGGTGGTGATGGTGAAGTGGTTTATTTTGCCACATCTCGTGAGAACAAAGAGGTTGGAGGAAAAAATAGTAATATTACGGGAGTACGAAACAATGATATCTTCTATGCTCGTAAGAATTCGGTTGATGAATGGGATAACATAGCCCCTGTTGAGGGTGATATTAATACGCTCGATGATGAGGGTTCTCCTTCCTTCTCGGTTGATGGAAAGGTGATGTATTTTACCCGTTGTCGTTATGTCAAAGGAGAAAGTCATGGTGCAGAGATCTGTGCTGCTGTCCGTTCGGGAGGTAAATGGGGCAAGGCAAAAGAGGTGAAGTTGTCGAAAGATAGTACCATCACTTTTGCTCATCCTACTATTTCGCCTGATGGTAAGTTCCTTTATTTCGTCTCTGATTTGGCTGGCGGCTATGGCGGTAAGGATATCTGGAGATCTGCGGTTGAGGGCGACAAATACGGTGCGCCTGTCAATCTTGGTCCTCAGATCAATACTCCAGGTGATGAGATGTTCCCTTATATGAGAGAGGATTCAACGCTCTATTTCTCATCTAACGGTCATCCTGGATTCGGAGGTTTGGATATTTTCTACGCCAAAGAGGATGCTGACGGAAATTGGACACTTCATAATATGATGTATCCAATCAACTCCAATTATGATGATTTTGGAATTTCCTTTGTTCAAGGCAAGGAGAAGGGTGCTTTTTCAACCAACAGAGGTGAGAAAAAAGGTTATGATAAGATATGGTATTTTGAGTTACCAGAAGTTGTCTTTGAGATCACAGGTAATGTGCTCTCAACAACAGGCGAGCCTCTTGCTGACGCTATTGTCCGCGTAGTAGGTACAGATGGTACGAATACAAAGATAAAGACTAAAAAAGACGGCTCGTTCAAAGTTCCATTGAAGAAGAATGTGGAGTATGTGATGTTGGGTAATTGCCGTGGATATCTGAATCAGAAAAATGATGTGACAACGGTTGGTTTGGAAGATTCTAAGAACTTCCCGATCTCCTTCTCTTTGGCTTCTATCAGCAAACCGGTTGGATTGGATAACATCTTCTTCGAATTCGGTAAGGCAACACTTTCTCCACAGTCATCAACGGCTCTCGATAAGTTGGTGAAGCTGTTGAATGATAATCCAAATATTACGATTGAAATCGGTGCACATACTGACCGTGTCGGTTCGGCTGAAGGAAACTTGCAGCTCTCAGGTAAACGTGCCGAATCTGTTGTTGAGTATTTGATTAAGGGTGGAATTGAGGCTGATAGATTGACGGCAAAGGGTTACGGTAAATCGCAACCTGTTACGGTCAGCAAAGCAACCGCTCAAAAATATAACTTCTTAAAAGAGGATAGCGTTTTGGATGAAGAGACAATCGATAAGTTGACTCCAGAACAGCAGGAGATAGCCAACGGAATTAACCGTCGTACGGAGTTCCGTGTGTTGAAGACCACTTATAAGATGTATTAATGAGGGAAACTTCATGGTTTGAAAAAATGCTAAGGAAATGAAACAATATTTGGATTTATTGAATAGAGTCTTGACGGAGGGAGCACAAAAGGTGGATAGAACCGGAACGGGTACTGTCAGCATTTTTGGTCATCAGATGAGGTTTCACATGGATGATGGTTTCCCTATGTTGACAACAAAGAAACTGCATTTGAAGTCTATCATTTACGAACTTCTTTGGTTCTTGAATGGTGATACAAATGTAAAATATCTACAGGATAATGGTGTCCGTATTTGGAATGAATGGGCAGACGAGAATGGCAATTTAGGTCCTGTTTACGGTGCTCAATGGAGAAGTTGGCCTGATTACAATGGCGGACATATAGACCAGATTTCCAACATTGTCAAGACCATCAAGACCAATCCTGATTCAAGACGTATGATTGTGAGCGCATGGAACGTGGCCGATGTGGATAACATGAAGTTGCCGCCTTGCCATTGCCTCTTCCAATTTTATGTGGCCGACGGTAAGTTGAGCTTGCAGCTCTATCAGCGTAGTGCGGACATCTTCTTGGGTGTTCCGTTCAACATTGCCTCTTACGCTTTGTTGCTGCGCATGATGGCACAGGTGACCGGTTTGGAGGTTGGCGATTTTGTTCATACCTTGGGCGATGCGCACATCTATCTGAACCATTTGGACCAGGTTCATCTTCAGTTGACGCGTGAGCCTCGTCCGTTGCCAAAGATGAAGATTAATCCGGATGTGAAGGATATCTTCTCTTTCCAATACGAAGATTTTGAGTTGGAGGATTATAATCCATATCCTCATATCAAGGGAGCTGTCTCGGTTTAGTCAGTTGCCCAAAAATCCATATAACATTGAGAATAATGACACTTTCCATCATCGTAGCAATAGCAGACAATTATGCCATCGGTAAAGACAATCAGCTGATGTGGCATCTTTCTGCCGACATGAAACACTTCAAGAGCATCACCACTGGCCATGCCATTTTGATGGGCCGTAACACTTACGACTCAATTGGCAGACCCTTGCCAAACAGACGTAACATTATCCTTTCTCGCACGTTGGACAAAGATGCAGTGCCAGGATGTGAGGTGATTCGTGATTTCTCTGAACTGGAGGCTGACGAAACTCTTCAGAACGAGGAGGTCTTTGTAATAGGTGGAGGTGCCGTTTATCGCGATTTGTTCAGCAAGGCAGACAAACTCTATATCACCAGAGTCCATACAGACAAAGAGGGCGATGTCTATTTCCCAGAAATAGATCAAAAAGAGTGGCTTCAGCTCTCTTTCGAAAGCTACCAAGCCGATGAGAAAAACGATTATGACTACGATTTTGTAGATTATGAAAGAAGAAAATAGGTAGATTAATTATAAAAGATAGGCTGTAATCCTGATGGGTTACAGCCTATTTTTGTATTTGAGCCTAATATGTGTTTTAAAATATATTGTTGATAAGTGTAATTATTGTATTTTTGTGTATGACTTTTGATATTAG
>JALNVE010000022.1 GCA_023227695.1 Paludibacteraceae bacterium | reverse complement strand
TCTTACTACCGCAAGCTTAAAGCTCATCGGGTAGTCTTTTTGTGAACGTCTAACGTACTGTCTTTCTTTTCCTTTCATATTCGTTACTTTTTTGTTGTAACGCTATTTCAGGACGTGACAAAATCACAACTAAAAGAGGCTGCATCTAACGAAACAGCCTCTTTTGCTTATATCAAAACTGGATTATTAATTTATATAAACCTTCAACTTTTTAAGAGAAAGCCTCAACTTGAGCCACTCCTCAACTTTCTTTTTATCTTCGGGTACCGTATTCTTTTTCAAAGAAAGAAATGCTGTTGGCACCGTATCAAGAGTCGACTTATCAGGACTTCCGTAAACGACATTGGCAACCGCCAAGGTATCTACATAGGGAAAATGAAGTTTACACTCCCTTGCCAACTGATCGATAGGAAAATTCTGCTTACGGTATCTTTCCACCTCAGATTCATAAGCCTGCAATTTTTCCTCGGCTTGTAACAATCTATTCTCACTACCGGCTATCACCTTCTGATAGACAGAGACATCACCATTTTCATTTGAAATCTGCTTAATTATCAGACGAGTGTTTTTCAGATCAAAATCAGTCATTTTCTCTTCCAACTCCTGCTTTTGAGACGGCGACAAGGTATCGCCCATAACCGTAAGAATGATAGTAGACTGGCCTCGATCATACTCCGTACCGGCATCCACAATATATGAATTACGCAAGCTGAACGATTCCTTCACATAACGGATATAATTGGAAGCATCTGCATTGAATGAACTCTCCTTCACCATTCCAAATGCCATATAGACACTAGGCACAATGACAAGAAAAGAAAAGAAAGAGATATACATTTGCACGCGTTTCTCTTTTTTTGCATCCAAATAGGCCTTTTTAGGAAACTTCAATAAACGTATCATCAAGAAGGTTGCCAAAGCAATAAAAAAGGCATTGATGAAGAACAGATACAAAGCGCCCCAGAAAAAACGAAGCTGCAATGTACCCAATCCATATCCCGCAGTACACAAAGGAGGCATCAAAGCGGTTGCAATAGCCACACCTGATATAACGGTGAACATCTGTTCCTTTCGAGACAATGCCGTAATGCCGGCCAGACCTCCAAAGAATGCGATAAACACATCGTATATAGTTGGGGTGGTTCTTGCCAGCAACTCAGACTGAGCTTCATTCAGAGGTGAAAGCGCAAAATAAATGGATGACGCCAACAAACTGACAACCATCATGATGAAAAGGTTCATCAGCGAACGTCTCAACATCAAGTTATCATTGATACCAACAGCCAAGCCCATACCAATGATAGGGCCCATCAACGGAGATATCAGCATGGCACCAATAATAACGGCCGATGAGTTGACATTTAATCCCACAGAGGCCACAACAAATGCGAAGATGAGAATCCAAACATTAGTGCCGCGAAAATCGACGCCGCCCTCTACCCTTTCTATTGTTCCTTTATAATCGGTATTACCAAAAATATTAGCTAACTCTTTAAAACGGACAAACCATTCCTTCACAATCTTAGAAAGACTGAAAACCGTATTCTCTTCTGTTTGTGGGGATTCTGTTTTCTCATTTTCCATATTAACGTTTTCCATATTATCAAAATGTATAAGTTATTCAACCAAAATAGAGCAATGCCATAGCATTATCAGATTTTTTAATAATCGATATTATACAAATATAAAACAATAAACTAAAAAAAGATTAAGTCTAAAAATAAAAAAAAGACGCATTTCTTTAATTGAAAATGCGTCTTTTTCTATACTAAAAAATATCAATACTTCACGATTCCGTATTTACCTTCGCTGTCAACAACGGCTGTATTAGCTGTTGCACCTACTACCTTGTTGTAAGAAGGATAAAGCTTAATGTCTCCAGATTCATCCATCACACCATATTTACCGTTTATCTTGTTCTTCAAGATTTTTCCGTTCACATCATAGCCTACAGGAAGCAATGAGTTTCCTTTCTCGTCGAAACAAGTTATATCTCCATTGTTCTCAACATAAACAACAGAACCATCGAAGGAGATAATCTTATCTGCAATGGCAGGAGTCATCTCCTCTCCTTTTGCATTCAAGATTCCCTGTTTTTTTGTCGTACGAGAGGTGTAGATGAAGTAATTATCCTTACCAGGAATTGAAACGATGTTCAAATACATTGGGTTAACCAAAATCTTACCTTTAGGATCAACCAAACCTACCGTAGCATTTGAGAAGATACCCATATCGGCAAACTTAACGATGGTGTATAAATTTGCTGGTTTATCCAAACGAACTTCGTCTTTAGTCTTCAACAAAACTTTTCCGTCCAAGAACACATATTTCTCATTCTCAGGACCAAAGAAAGCTTGGATATAGTAAACATTCGAAGTTTTACCATCCTTATAGGTATTGCAGTTTGTATCAAAAAAGTGGCCACCGTCAACCAAACGATCAAACTCTGTGTCTAAAACAACTGAACTATTATAAAGTAAACCGTATTTACCATTCTTCTTTACGATAGAGTATCCGTTGCAATATTTTGTCAACTCATCATAAGAGGCAGGCACAACCTCTTGTCCTAAATAATTTACGGCGCCCCATTTGCCCCCTCTACGAACGCGAAGCAAACCGCAAGAAGCCTCATCGTCCACATCGTCATAACCCCTCAACTGAGTAGTCTGTCCATCAGGAGAAACCAAGCTGATTTGGGAGCCATTCTTTATCACGATGATATTACCAGAATAGACCATCTTAGCATTTCCGCTAGCTGGAATACTTGCAATCTCATTACCGCTTGTATTGATGTAGAGCCATTTGTTTCCTTGTTTTACCTTAGCCAAACCGTTCAAGAAACAATCGCCAAGCTGATCATACTGTAAAGGAATATTTTCGCCACCAGCTTTATTGATGAATCCAATCTTACCATTTACTTCGTATGCCATCATCTTGTCTGTTCCTCCACAATCTCTGAAGTAAGAAAGAGAACCAAAATATAGATAATTACCAGTCGTATCAATCCAACCCTCTTTGGTGAAGTTCTTCACACTGGCAACAGCATCTGAATCGAAGTATGGAAGCATATCCAATACATTATCCATCATAACCACGCCTAGGTCATTGATGATTCCGTATTTTTTACCGATACGAGTTTTGATGAAACGACTATCAATATCGCCAGAAGCTCTCCAAGTAACCTCATCGTATTGTTGGTTGACAAGCTGTTTTCCTTCGCCGTCTATAATAATCAAGTTCCCGTTATAATTCATTGCAACGCCACCGTTAGCCATCATCTTGAAATTGAACTGAGTAAGATTTCCGGCAAGAAATGGGTTAATGACAACCTCTGCACTATGATCCATAACGCCCCAACTTCCTCCAGCTTTGAAAGCGATGAAGTTTCGTGACAATGGACGAATATCTTTTGCAGATGACATTTGGAATTCACCGATAGATTTACCAGTCTCTACCTCAACAACGCCCCACCTGCCGTTCTTTTTTCCAGCAATATAGCCTTCAGACATTTCGGTACCGAAATCTTGGTATTCTGGCAAAATAATCTGAGTTCCGTTTTCAGCTAGGATACCCCAACCTTCAACGTCATTTACCAAATAATAACTCTTCTTTCGAGTAGAATCAGTAACCAAAACGATGTTCTTATATTTTGGCGAAACGAGCCAAGTTACAGACTTCTGAAGCTTAGCAATCTTCTCTTCAAATTTTCTAACATTTGAGGTGTTTTCTGGATAAGTCGCTATGTATTTTGCATAAGCGTTGATGGTATTCAACTTTTCAGCCTCTTCGAATGCCATCTTCTCCAATTTGGATTTCAAATTAGGAACCCATTTTGACTCTGGATATGTTAGTATATAGTTGTTATACGCATCAGATGTTGCAGAAAGAGAAACGTAAGCCAAAGAGTCACGGAAAGCAATTGCCTGAGCCTTCTTAGGAGACTTTGGATAATCAGCAATGAATTTCTCCACATCACGGATAGATGCGTTTTTCATTGTCTGAGTAAACAAAAGATCCTCTTTCAATGCTTTTGCATCTGATAGATAAGAGCAACCTTGACATGCGCCGATAATCTCATCGTAAGCGGCTACAGTTGCCTTCTTCTTTGCATAAGCCATCAAGTTCTTTTCGACTGATTCTCTTATGCTCTCTATTGAAATTTCATTCTCTCTTAAAACATCCATCACCTTCTTGTCGTACAAGAAATCGCTGTATGAAATATTTTTATAAAGAGAATATGCCTTCATAGGATTATAACCAGCATATTTTGGACTATTGTAAAGCAGACACTCAGAAATGTCATATAAGAGTTTCTCTCGAGAATCGGAAATATTGCTTCCCAATTTAGCACGAGATTTAATTGCTTTTTCAAATTTACCTTCTACCACCTGCTCAATAACGTCTCCGCTATCTAAAGCAAAAGAAGAAAAGGTGACCATGCCCACTAATGCAAGCGATATAATTCTACCTTTCATTTTGATATACTTTTTTTAGTTAATTCATTCTCAAATATACAGAAATATACAAATTACTGTGTTTTTCACATCGAAATAAGCAGCAAAAATCAAACCAAATATAAAGAAAAATAGTCAATTAAGAAATCTCAAACGAATAAGAAACGGATTAATTTTTTCACAAACTATTTTTGTATAAAACCAAATTATGGTTTTTGTTGATTCTTTGACTTCCTTTTGGGCCATTTTCAAAGATTTTATTCGTCAGACAACCCGCTATCTTTCTCACAAAATCCCTGAAAATGAAATCAATTGTAAAATAGGTGGACGTGATAATGTAGATATAAATTTGAGACCGCAACGAAATGCATTTCGAATGGTTCAACCGATAGACGGAACGTCCATAATCTGTGTAATCCGTTTAAACTGTGGTTTTTAATGATTCGTTTTGATTTACTTGATTCTTTGCAAATAACTCATCTGAAATATTCTAACCATCTAATTGAAATATCTTCTAAAACATAACTGCATTCTCGTACTTTGCAATTGTGATAGCCTTTTTAATGGCCTTGCGACTTTTTTTATCCATTTCAGGATAGAAATACTCCCAAAAGTCTTTCATTTTAGAGACAACTTGCGCGTCACCGCCCTTCAAACGTTCACGGTAAGCTTCGAAGACCAAATCATGAAGCTGATGGTACTTTTCCATACGTTCATCGTCAGACAAATGAACATCCTGTTTATACTCCATAGCCAATTCAGGATGCGCCAATAAGCCTCGACCAATCATCACTCCTGCCAATTTTGGGAATCGAGTTGTGATGCGCTCTATATCCTCAACCGTACAGATATCTCCATTGTAAATTAACGGCAACGAGCAAGCATCATAGAAGCGTGCAAAAGCATCCATATCCACATTGCCTTTGTATTGCTGAGAACCCAAACGTGCATGCATTGAGATCTGAGAAACGCCTGCCTTCTCAAACAAAGGCAGAAGAGCCAAACATTCATCGGGAGAGCTCATACCTAAACGCATCTTCACGGAAAATGTGACATCCGAATAGTCTGCAACAGAAGAAAGCATAGCCTCCACCTTTTCCGGGAAAGGTAACATGCCTGACCCCTTCTGCTTATTGGCTATCAAAGGGAAAGGACATCCCAAATTGATATCGACACGCTTATATCCATTTTCGAGAACGACAGACATCAACTGTTGGAAATCCTCCTTTGTATCAGCCAAGATCTGAGGAATCAGAGATGGCACATGATTGTTTTCCGGTTTAATCCCGACAATGTCTCTTGTTCTTATCTCCTTTCGCTCTATACGAAGGAATGGTGTATAATAAGAATCCACACCGCCGAAAACCTGTTCAAAAGCATTTCGATAACAATAATCAGTACAGCCCTGCAAGGGTGCAAAGAGAATCTTATATTTCATAAATCAAATTTTATTATCAAGACAAAAAAAGACTTCCACAGCAAAACCATGGAAGTCTTTTCCTTATTATATCACATCAATGATCATTATTTCTCCAATTCCTTAATCTCTGCATCGATTTTGTTATATTCAGCACCCTTGTCGGCACGAAGATAAGCAGCTCTCAACACACGTAAGTTGTCAATATCTTTTGGATTAATAGATTTTGCTTTCTCCAAATATGGGATAGCTTTTATGAACTCATCCTTTGCACGGTTACGCTCAACCTGATATTTCTTATTATCCTTGATAGAGCTAGCCTTATCGTTGATTTCCTCTGCTTTAGACACATAAACTAGACCCAAACCCGATTGAGCCAAGAAGTTCTGAGGATCCAACTGAGCAGCCTGATTGTAAGCTGCAATAGAAGCATCGTAATCCTTCTTTGCCTGTAATAACAAGTTACCCTTTACTGCATAGTATTGAGCATTCTTAGGATCGTTCTTGATAGCCTCGTCAATGTAAGCGATAGCCTCATCAACTTTCTTAGAGAAGATATAGTAGTTGATCAAGCTTCCCATCAAATATGAATTCTTAGGGAATTTCTTCATACCTTCTTGTAAAGTCTTTACATACTTAGCATCATCTTTACCCTTGTATTCATCAGACAACCACTCATACATGCTCTCTGCCTTGTAACCAGCATCTTTCAACTCTTCCATGTATTTGACAGCAATTGGTTTCAACTCAGGAACACGGTTAGCCGCATCAACAGAATAATACTTGATCTCATTGTAAAGAGAATCTTTCTCCATTCCAACATTTTTCATGATAGGATATGAAGGTATTTCCAAATATTTACCCCACAAATTAGTTGCAGTCTTGTAATCGCTTTGGTTATAGTTGTAAAGGCCTTCGTTGATAAGATACTTTCCGTATTTCTCCAAATTAGCTTTCACCTCTTTCTCGTACTTTGGTTTAACTTTACCCTTCTCATCGGGCATCTGACCATACTCTGCTGCTTTTGCATAAGCATCGATAGCCTTAACCAAATACTCATTCTTAACAACCTGATTTGCTGGTTGACCCAACAATCTCTTTTTCTCTTCCTCTTCGTAATATGCATAGTAAACATTACCTGCTATGTAATATGTCTTCTCCCACTTTGCCGTTGAAGGATCAGTCATAGCAGCCTCAATACTTGTTTTAGCCGTTACTAAATCAACCGGATTCCACAATGCACTTTCAGCCTTGCTTACGTTCTTTTTCTGAGAAAATCCTGATGCTGCCACAGCAAGCATCATCAAAGAAATCGCTATTTTTTTCATTTCGTACAATTTATTATTTTGAATTATTTATTCTTGATTATCGTCCTTTGGAGCCTCCTCATTTGCAATCTCATCGTCTTGTAAATCAGGCACAATCTCAGCATCTGTGACGTTTATTGCATCTGCACCTTCCTCAAGGAACACCTCTTCTTCCTCAGAAGCTACCACACAGACAGAAGCTATTGTATCGTTTCTCTTTCCAAGATTGATCAAACGAACACCTTGAGTAGCACGACCCATTACACGAACATCTGCCACCTTCAAGCGGATTGTGATACCAGACTTGTTGATAATCATCAAATCCTTTTCGTCTGTTACATTCTTGATTGTAACAAGCTTACCCGTCTTATCTGTGACACTGATTGTCTTAACACCCTTACCACCACGGTTAGTAACACGATAATCTCCGATGTCTGAACGTTTTCCGTAACCCTGTTCAGAAACAACCATGATTGTCTCAATCTCAGGATTAGAAATGGTTATCATTCCTACTACTTCATCCTCTCCGTCATCATCGATTGTCATGCCTCTTACTCCGGTAGCTGTACGGCCCATCTCACGAACTTTTGTCTCGTTAAAACGGATTGCACGACCATTTTTGTTGGCGATGACGATTTCGCTGTTACCGTCTGTCAAACGAACTTGTATTACACTGTCATTATCTCGGATAGTGATAGCGTTCACACCATTAGAACGTGGACGAGAATAAGCCTCCAAAGATGTCTTCTTAACAACACCCTGTTTTGTACAGAATATCAAGAAGTGGTTCTTGTTGAACTCAACGTCATCCAATGACTTCACCTTAATAAATGCAGTGATTGAATCGTCTGATTCGATGTTCAACATATTTTGGATAGCTCTACCCTTGGTACTCTTAGAGCCTTCTGGAATATCGTAAACCTTTATCCAATAGCAACGACCCTTCTGAGTGAAGAACATCATTGTATTGTGCATTGAAGCCGGATAGATATATTCGATGAAATCCTCATCTCTTGCACTACTACCCTTAGATCCAACACCACCACGGCTCTGAGACTTAAATTCTGAAAGCGGAGTACGTTTGATATAACCCAAATGAGAAATAGTGATGATCATCTGATCATCTGCGTAGAAGTCTTCAGGATTGAACTCATCAGAAGCGTAAACTATTTCAGAACGACGAGAGTCGCCGTATTTCTCTTTAACTTCCAACAACTCATCCTTAATAATCTTCATACGTAATTCGAGACTAGCAAGAACTTCCTTATAATACTCAATCTTCTTCATCAATTCAGCAAACTCAGCACGAAGATCGTCGACAGCCAAACCTGTCAATTGTCTCAACCTCATCTCTACGATGGCGCGTGCCTGAATATCTGACAAGTTAAAGCGTTCCATCAAACCTGTACGGGCCTCATCAACCGTTTTAGAGGTCTTGATGATACGAACTACTTCATCGATATTATCGCAAGCAATAATCAAACCTTCCAAGATGTGGGCTCTCTTCTCTGCCTCACGAAGTTCGAACTTTGTACGACGTACTACAACGTCGTGTCTATGCTCAACAAAAAAAGAGATTAATTGCTTCAAATTCAAAAGCTTAGGCCTACCCTTCACCAATGCGATGTTGTTTACACCGAAAGAAGACTGCAAAGCTGTGTATTTGAATAGTTTATTCAACACCACATTTGCATTTGCATCACGCTTCACGTCGATGACGATACGCATACCTTCACGGTCTGACTCATCGTTGATATTAGAGATACCCTCTACCTTTTTCTCCTCCACCAAAGCGACGACGGATTTGATCAACTCAGCTTTATTAACCTGATAAGGAATCTCATTGACAATGATTCTCTCTCTTCCGTTTGACTCCGTTTCAATATCAACTTTAGAACGGATAACTACACGTCCGCGACCCGTCTCATAAGCTTCTTTTACACCAGAATAGCCATAAATATAACCACCCGTTGGGAAATCAGGAGCCTTGATGATTTTAACCAACTCTTCGATAGAGATGTCGTTGTCATCAATGTAAGCCACTGTAGCATCAACCGTATCAGACAAGTTATGAGGCGGCATGTTAGTAGCCATACCTACTGCGATACCAGAAGCACCGTTCACCAAAAGGTTTGGTATACGGGTTGGCATTACGGTAGGTTCCTGTAAAGTATCATCGAAGTTATTCTGAAAATCTACTGTTTCTTTATCCAAATCGATCAGGATATCCTCTGCAATTTTACGAAGTCTTGCTTCGGTATAACGCATTGCAGCTGGTCCATCGCCATCGATAGAACCGAAGTTTCCCTGTCCATCCACCAACGGATAACGCAAAGTCCATGGCTGAGCCAGACGTACCATTGTTAAATAAACGGAGGAGTCTCCATGTGGGTGGTACTTTCCTAATACCTCTCCTACGATTCTCGCCGATTTCTTTGTTGGCTTATTTGAAAACAATCCCAGTTCATTCATACCAAAAAGCACACGACGGTGGACGGGTTTGAAACCATCTCGAACATCCGGAAGTGCTCGAGATACAATCACAGACATTGAATAATCAATGTACGATGACTTCATCTCTTCATTAATATCAATTTTAATAATCCTGTCTTGATCAACCATTTATATCAATTATTAAATATTTCTCCAAAAAACGCACTAAAATACGATTTTTTATTGAATCTTACAAAATGTTTCGATTCAAAGATGCACTTTTTTATTAACATTTAAAGCACTGGACAAAATCTGTCGGCTTCGAAAATCAAACAAGTAAAAAATCAGATCAAAGAATATATTTTCACTTTGTCAATTTCAGTCACAAACTTCTTCAATTCATCCACCTCAAATGGATTTCCATGAGATGGATAAAGAAGTTTCACATTTTGAGAAAGCAGATATTCCCACGACTTCCGGAACGCCACTTTATCTTCCATCCAAATCGTAATATGATTTTGAGAAGGAAAACCATTCATGGTCGCATCTCCGCATAAAACAGAATCACCCAACTTCAACGATATGGAATCAAATGTATGTCCGGGAGTAAACAAAATCTTTCCGCCAAGAATCGCTTCTGCCTCATGATTATCCTTATCCTGAGACACGAAGATAAGCCGGTCTTCAAATCGTTTTTCTATAGGTGGGAAAAGATGCTTTCCTACTCCACAAAAGGCCATCATTCGACAAAAAAGATAGGAAGTCATGCCTGTACAACCGCCTGTGAATGAGTTCTGCCCTTGGCGGAGAATCTACAACGACTTCTCATTCATTATCACCTTAACCCCAGAGACCTTTGTCAGCAGTTCATTCAGAAAACCCGCATGGTCATCGTGCGCATGAGTCAAGAAAACATACTTAATCTGACTCATTTCAATCCCAAAAGCCTTCAGTTTACTTTCCACACTTTTGTAATAACCAGAATAACCAGTGTCTACCATAACATATCCTCCTTCAATAGGATAGACATACGTATTCATTATTCTATTTCCTGCATTAACAATCATAGTCTTATCATTTTACAATCATTAATAAGAAACAAAATCCGTTCCCCTTTTACTTCAAAGTGGGCTCTATTCACTACCACTGCAAAAAGACAGCAATAGGATAAGCTACGTTTTGTTGTCTTTCGGCCTCTTTTCGGTTCTAATCACTACTTCACAAGGTGGAATAGCTCGGAATGTCTGCTCAAATCAAAGACTTTTAGACTTCAAAAATAGTCTGGGAATACAACATAGCTAATTCATAAAACCCATCCTTTTATAAATCCATAATCAGACGCTGTTTTTTACTAAAAAAGATCCGAATTCATAAACTTATCAACAGGTTTTTCTTCTCTTCCTTAGACTGACATGACAAAATGTCACAGCCTTTAAACGTCAGCAAACAAAGGAAATTTCTCATTTTCAATTGGTTAAAAAGGTTATTTTTGGCATAAGGAAAGTAATGGTATAATTATTGAACAATTAAGCTAGTATAAATGCGCGTCCTTTTTATATTGATATAACTCATTTTAAATAGGAAGACCTCGATTTTGTGCTATATTTGCATATAGGAAGAGTTATTATTACTCCCCAAAGAACGCAGCACAAACAATGGGATTTACGAATCGTGGTCGTGCGTTCAAAAAAAAACGAACGGGCTAAACCTTTCACACAAGGTTTTACAAATGCCCCACTAATTAAACACGGAAGGAGAGATTTATGAATACAGAATTTTCGCAAAGAGTTAAGGATGTATTGGCATACAGCAAGGAGGAGGCGGAAAGAATAGGCAATAACTACATAGGTCCCGAGCATCTTCTTTTGGGAATCATCAGAGACGGTGAGGGTCCTGCTATAGATGCGCTTCTTTCTATGAAGGCAGATATTGCCAAGATAAAGAGTTTCATTGAATCTAAAATCCGAACAGATAATGAATCCTCTATCGGAATGGACATTCCGCTGACAAGTGCTACTGAGAAAATACTCAAAGTAGTATGTTTGGAAGCGCGTGCACTTCGTAGCGATATAATCGACACAGACCATCTTCTGCTTGCCATTATGAAGAATAATGTCAGCATAGCAACAGAGGCTCTGCAATCGGAGAAGGTTAACTATGCTTCATTTTTGGCCATCATCAAAAAAGACATCCGAATGAGTGCAGGCATAGAAGACGAAGATGAATTCGACGAACCTCAATTCTCTAAAGGAAACAACAAAGAGAAGGGCTCTACGTTTGGTGCAACAACCGCTCAGAAGAGTGACAACCAGACACCTGTGCTCGACAACTTCGGCTCTGACATGACCAAAGCGGCAGAGGAAGGCAGATTGGATGCCATCATCGGTCGTGACAAAGAGATTGAACGTTTGGCTCAAATATTAAGCCGAAGAAAGAAAAACAACCCGGTACTTATTGGTGAACCCGGTGTTGGAAAATCGGCCATTGTCGAAGGTTTGGCACTGAGAATCGTGCAAAAGAAGGTTTCCAGAATACTTTTCGACAAGAGAGTCATCTCGCTTGACATGGCGGCTATCGTTGCCGGAACCAAGTATAGAGGCCAGTTTGAGGAGAGAATCAAAGCTATCCTCAACGAGTTGTCCAAAAATCCGAACATCATCCTCTTCATTGATGAGATTCACACCATCATCGGAGCAGGAGGTGCAGCAGGATCTTTGGATGCAGCCAACATGCTGAAACCTGCCCTCGCCCGTGGTGAAATCCAATGCATTGGAGCCACTACGCTTGACGAGTACAGACAAAGCATCGAGAAGGATGGAGCATTGGAACGCCGTTTCCAAAAAATCATCGTTGAGCCTACAACGCCAGAAGAGACGCTTCAGATTTTAAAGAACATAAAAGACAGATACGAAGACCATCATTGCGTCACATATACAGGCGACGCATTGGAGGCTTGCGTAACCTATACGGACCGCTACATCAGCGACCGTCACTTCCCTGACAAGGCAATCGATGCGCTTGACGAGGCAGGCTCAAGAACTCACATCTCCAACATCGTTGTTCCTGAAGCTATCACAAAGCTTGAAAAGGAAATCGAGGAGACTAACGAGGAGAAGAACAATGCCATCAAGGCACAGAAATTTGAATTGGCAGCGGGCTACCGCGACAAGGAGAAAGAGCTGAAGGATGCCCTTGAAATAGAAAAGATGAGATGGGAAGATGATTTGAAGAATGACAGACAGATTGTTGACGAGGATAAGGTGATGGAGGTGATCTCCATGATGTCTGGCGTGCCGATTCAAAAAATCGCCCAAGCTGAAGGAGTCAAACTCATTCAGTTGAAAGAGACGTTGAAAAAGAAGATCATTGGTCAGGAAAACGCCATCGACAAAGTAGTCAAGGCCATCCAACGTAACAGAATTGGACTGAAAGACCCGAAACGACCAATTGGTTCGTTCATCTTCTTAGGTCCAACTGGTGTAGGAAAAACGCATTTAGCAAAGATATTGGCAAATGAGATGTTCAATTCTACCGATGCTTTGATTCGTGTAGACATGAGCGAATATATGGAGAAATTCTCTGTTTCTCGACTCATTGGAGCACCTCCGGGATACGTTGGTTATGAAGAGGGCGGACAGTTGACAGAGAAGGTTCGTAGGAAACCATACTCAATCATCCTTTTGGATGAGATCGAGAAGGCTCACCCCGATGTATTCAACTTGCTGCTTCAGGTTTTGGACGAAGGTAGACTGACCGACAGTTTGGGTAGAAAGATTGACTTCAAGAACACCATCATCATCATGACATCCAACGTAGGATCTCGTCAGTTAAAGGAGTTCGGAGGAGGCATCGGATTCTCTCCTGTTGCCAAGGCTAGCGATCAAGAGTTTGCTCATGGCATTATTCAAAAGGCTTTGAACAAGACTTTCTCTCCAGAGTTTTTGAACCGTATCGATGATATCATCGTGTTCGACCAATTGTCAAGAGAGTCCATTCAAAAGATCATCGACTTGGAATTGAAAGACGTCTACGATAGAGTCAATACTTTGGGTTACAAACTTACGTTGACCGACGAGGCAAAGAATCACGTAGCAGACAAGGGTTACGATGTTCAATACGGAGCTAGACCATTGAAACGTGCCATTCAGAAAGACGTAGAAGATGAGGTTTGTGAAATCCTACTCAGCGGAGAAATCAAACAAGGACAAGTAATCACTGTTGATTACGATAAAAATGATGATAAAATCATTTGTTCGTTCAAAGACGCTGAGAGCGAATAAAGGTTGATCCGAATAAATACGAAAAAGGGGATGATTGAATCAATCATCCTCTTTTTTTGTATATCCCCAAATAATCTAACGACAAAATTGGAAAGAGCTTCTTAAATGCACAAAACAAAAGAGGGCAACCATAATGGATACCCTCTTCATTTCATATCAAAACAACAATTTACTTAGTCGGTACAATTCTGAAATTATCCACACACATAAATACCAAAGAAGAATCAGCAGGTCCGAACTGAACAAAACTGAAGTTGGTTGCCTTCTTCAAATCCAATGGATATTTAGATGTAGATGTGTCATTATCAATACTATGATAAAACTCTGTCAAAGGAATTGAAATGGTTGTCCAAGAATCTGCATAAAAAGAATTTGTTTCTGCATAAGGTTTCCAGAAGCAAATTGCAGATTGCTCACGTCCATGCTTGTTAGCTGCATTGTATGGGCCAAAGAAGATCTCTGTTCTTGGACCTGAATAAGCTACATTTTTTGGAATATAAACCTCAAATTTAAATACCAAATCCTTCAAATCGTAATGTTGAAAATTATCAGCAACAGATTTTTCTCCACGACCGCCCTCTTCTGGATTTGCCACATACTGCAAATACATTGTATGAGTCATAACCCAATCATTGACGTATCTGCCATATAGGAAGCCATAGTTTCCTGAACATCCATCAGGAAGTTCAGCAGGCAATAGAGTGATGCTATCTTTACTAAAATCATCTACGATTCCCTTGATTTTATCGCCATTTTCATCGAAAGGATCAAAGCCACCCCATGTAGCCATTCTCTTATCGAAGTCTATTATCATATTTCTATCATCACGGAAAAAGAAATCAGAAGAAGATTCACCTGCTTTTGTTCTTACTTTAAGTTTTCCAGTTGTAGCACCCTCAGGAACTGTAACAATCAAGACTGAATCATTTGATCCTTTATTGGCTTTAACTACAAGGTCTCCAGGAAATACTATCTCACCATCTGTCAAATTAGAACCATAAACAATTGCTTCGCCTCCATCTGGAACAAATTCACATTTCATACTTGTCAACTTTGGTTGTGGAGATTGGCAAGCCGACATCAACAAACCTACGGTTAATATCGACATATAAGTAAATATCCTCTTTTTCATCGTGTTTTTATTTTAGTTCGTATTTCTGTTCGTTTTACTTAGATTCATAACAAAAATAATCTAATAAATAAATAAAACAAAGAATAGGTATCTTTATTTTATTATTGCAAATCAAATTAGGGGAATTCTATGAATTCATTTATCACAATCACTTACAGCAGTCCAAAATGCATCTTGGAATTCCTCATTAAGAAGATCTTCCTTATTACCACTTAAGACATCCTTTTTGCACTTAGCAACACTAAGGATACCATCCTCCTGATTGCAATCGCAATACTCTTCACCTGCTGATTTACCTTTAGCAGCCGGACTACAAGAAGTCATAAGCAAAGCTCCTAAAGAAAGACAAAATAATATAACCTTTTTCATCTCTTATGTTTTTTATTGATTTCCATTTTCCTCAAATACAGATAAACGTAATTCAGAACCATCAAAGCTGGCATAGGAGAAATTGGTAATCCAATCACCCAAGATTACGACTCTTTTTTTATCTGTTATTTCCAAGTCCAACATAATATGTCGATGTCCAAATATATAATACTCTACATTGTTCGTTTTCGCATCCTCTTTTGCAAACTTCACCAAATATTCTCTATCCTCTCCTAAATAAGATTCTTCTTCACTTCCCAATTTGGATGAACGGCTATGCCTTGACCACGTCTGTCCCAAAGGAACCGTAAACCAAGGATTAATTCCTTTATACAAACGTTGGCAAAGTTTATTTCTAAAAAAACGACGTATGAATCGGAACATTTTATTAGGATCTCCCAATCCATCACCATGAGCCAAGAAGAACTTCTTCCCCATCAATTCGATTGTCATCGGTTCTCTAACCACCACGGCGCCTATCTCTTTTGGCAGATAGTCAAACATCCATATATCATGATTGCCGATGAAAATATAAATTTTCACGCCCATATCGGAAAGTTCGCCCAACTTTCCCAAGAAACGGGTAAAGCCTTTAGGTACGACATATTTGTATTCGAACCAATAATCAAACATATCACCCAAAAGGAAAAGCGAAGATGCATCTTTCTTGATCGAATCCAACCAACGCACCAATCTTCGCTCAGAATCAAGAGGATTCTCAATCACATCGAGACCAAGATGGGCATCCGAAGCAAAATATATTTTTTTTCTACCCTCTTCCATTGTTTACAATAATCCCAACTCCAACATGGCCTCTTCGCTCATCATCTCTTTGGTCCATTCTGGTTCAAAGACAACATTCACATGAGACTCTTTCACACCCTCTATGCCATTCAATTTCATTTGGACATCTTCCACAATGAAATCTGCAGCCGGACAGTTTGGTGCAGTAAGGGTCATATCAACTGTCACGATGCCACCTTCTGCAACATCAATTTTATATATCAATCCTAAGTCATAGATATTTACCGGTATCTCAGGGTCGTAAACTGTCTTTAAGACAGATACGATGCGTTCTTCCATCCTCAAGAACTCATTTTCGCCTTTCTTTTCGAACTGACTATCTACTTCCTTATTTAACTGTTCATCCATAAATTACACGTATTTCTCTCCCATCTGAACCTTTGTATCATTCACGAATTGTCTGATTCTTGGTTCTTCCTCACGTTTGCAGATAAGAAGAACATTCTCATCTTCTGTTATTATCAAATTATCAACTCCTTGAATCACAGCCAATTTACCTTCCGGCAATGCAATCACATTATTTTTGCACTCGTACAAAAGAGTCTCTCCCTTCACTACAAGGTTATTACTTCTGTCTTTTGGAGATAGTTCATAAACGGCTCTCCAGGTTCCCAAATCGGACCAACCGAAATCTGCAACCTGTACATAAACATTCTGAGCCTTTTCCAATATTCCATAATCGATGGACAAGCTTGTACAAGATTGATAAATACGGTCGATAAATTCCTGTTCTTTAGGCGTATTGTAAACATCCTTGCCCTCTTCGAACTTAGAAGCCAACTCAGGCATGTATTTCTCGAAAGCTTCAGAAATTGTACGGACATTCCACATGAACAAACCTGAGTTCCAATAAAACTCACCACTCTCGATAAAGATCTTGGCAAGTTCAATATTCGGTTTCTCTGTAAATGTCTTTACCTTATAGAAATTAGGAACCTCTGCCTTCTCGCTGACCTGGATATAACCATAGGCCGTCTCCGGTCTATTGGCTTTCATGCCCAAAGTAAGAAGGTGATCGTTCTTTGAGACAAAATCCAAACCTTTATTGATGGCATCAATAAACTCGACTTCTTTCAGAATTATATGATCTGATGGAGCAACCAATATGTTTGCATTCTCATCAATAGCCTTAATCTTGTTAACCGCATAAGCCACACAAGGTGCAGTATTTCTCATGGCTGGTTCTAAAAGAATTTTAGATTCAGAAACCTGAGGAAGCTGCCTCATGATCATATCCTTATACATCTCATTGGATGCAATATATATATTCTCAATAGGAAATATCTTGCAAAAGCGATCGAAAGTCATCTGTAACAAAGATTGGCCTGTACCAAAAAAATCAAGAAATTGTTTTGGTCTTCTTTTAATACTATATGGCCAAAAACGGCTTCCTATACCGCCGGCCAAAATCACACAATAATTATTATTCATAAATCAAGCCTTTATATTCTATTTTCTAGTTTTTTTCAAACTAAAAAATTCGTCATAACCCTAAAAAATACTATAAAAATACATTGGAAGCGAATCCAAGAAATAGGCGTTTTCACTTCTAAAAGTTTTATGGTGACGAAGATAGTTTTTTAAAATAGTATAGACAAAAAAAAACGTCAAGTTCAATCAAAAATTTAGAATAAAAAATAGGACGGATTCATCTCTTGGTCAGAAGTCAAAAATATTTACTTTTATCAAGTCCTAAATAAGCGTTACAGGTTTTATTGGACAAACATACTATGATTTATCCATTCCAGCAAGCTAGCTTGCTGGAATGGATATTTTTTTTGATTTGTATTTTTTTATTTTGAC
>JALNVE010000021.1 GCA_023227695.1 Paludibacteraceae bacterium | reverse complement strand
TTACTACCGCAAGCTTAAAGCTCATCGGGTAGTCTTTTTGTGAACGTCTAACGTACTGTCTTTCTTTTCCTTTCATATTCGTTACTTTTTTGTTGTAACGCTATTTCAGGACGTGACATCATCATTATAATAGAAAAAGGGCGAGCCGTAAGGGTTCGCCCTTTTTTGCCTAATTACTCCAATTGGATTGTAGCATTGCCATAAAAAAAGCCGGTAAGAAAATTCTTAACCGGCTTTTATGTTGTTAATTATTGCTATATTGTCTTCTCTATGGTCCAAACAAAGGCTCTTAATCCTAATTGTTCGGTCTCCAAGTCCATAGCATGAAGTTGAGCTAAAATCTTATCGACTCTTTTTTCTTCAACAACACTTATGACTGCAGAGCACATAGAAGGCCAAACGTGGCTTCCGTAGTGCGGATCTCCTGTCTTAGAACCTCTACCTTGAACCTGCTCAAAATAAGAGAAACCACGGCAATTCATTTTCTCAAGGGTGCTTATTACTCGATCGTAATAAGCTTGGTCAAACGTTATCAATATTGCTTTCATTGTTTTCTTGTTTTTACAAATGTAAACTGAGATTTGCAAATCAAAAGCTTACGCTCTTGATTGCAGTTTCTCAATTTATCACGTTATTATGCGTTGTTTTTTGCTAATTTCTTACGGTTCTTTTTGACTCCTGTTCCTGCAAATACGCAGTACAATACAGGGATAAGAATCAATGTCAGGATTGTAGAGACGGTAAGACCACCGATAACGGAGATACCCATTGGACTCCACATTTCAGCACCTTCACCTGTACCAATTGCCATTGGCACCATACCTAAGATAGTGGTCAATGTAGTCATGACAACTGGACGTAGACGGGATTTTCCTCCATTGACAACGGAACCGATAATGGACATTCCTCTTTCACGGTTCAAAGAGATGTAGTCAATCAATACAATACCGTTCTTTACAACGATACCGATCAACAAAATACCTCCTAACAATGACATTACGTTCAATGTTGATCCGGTTATGAACAATGCCATTATGATACCAGACAATGCGAATGGTATAGAGAACATGATGATGAACGGATAGGTCAAAGACTCAAACTGAGCGGCCATCACGATAAATACCAAGATGATGATCAAAAAAGCCAATGTACCCAAGTCTTTGAATGAATCCTGTTGATCCTCGTACGAACCGGAAAGCGTAATGCTTACTCCTGAAGGAACATCCATCTTGTCTATCTTTGCTTGAGCATCGTTAACGACATCACCCATGGCTCTTCCTGAGATAACAGCTGTTACCGTATTGATACGTTCACGGTCCTTACGTTCAATGCTTGGAGGTGTGCTACGTTCTACCACCTTACCTAGATCTTTTACTCGGATGCCTTGACCCATAGGGTTATAGATCAGGATGTTTTCTATATCCTCAATGGACTGTCTTCTTTGTGGATCGTACATCACTTTGATCTTGTACTCATCACCATCTTCACGGTAATAAGAGGCAATGGAACCGTTGATACGGTTTCTCAAATAAGTTGCAGCTGTAGTAGTGTTCAAACCGTGAATTGCTAACTTCTCTCGGTCAAAATCAACTTGGTATTCTGGTTGGTAATCAGAACGGCTGATACGGATTTCAGAACATCCTTTGATAGAAAGCAACTCTTTCTTCAAGTTCTGGGCAACTTTATCTGTCTCGTCGAAGTCGTATCCGTAGATTTCGAAGTCGACAGCAGACTGTCCACCCATTCCTCCGCTACCACCACCCATCTTTACTTCAAACTTCTTTAGCTCTGGATATTGCTCCAAATCATTACGCATCAGATCACAGATCTCAGACAATGAACGTTGACCTTTCTCTTTACGAACGCTTGGGTCTGACAAACTGATGTTGAAAGATACAATATGAGTACCGTTTGCATTCATTGAAGCGAAAATGTTATCTGTACTTGCTTGTCCGCACATGTAGTTCATGATCTTGATCTCAGGATACTTCTTGTTCCATTCGTCAGTTATCTTTTTAGCCAATGCTTTACTTTCTTCCGTTCTTGTTCCGATAGGAAGTTCAAGTGAAATACCGATACGTGAGTTATCTTGTGCAGGGAAAAACTCTGATCCGATGAACTTTCCTAAGAACAAACTTAAAACGAAGAATGCAGTACATCCCGCAATAACTGTCTTACGATGTCTTACAGCCCAGTCTAATAGACTTGCATATCCGTTATCAAACTTGTTCAAAGCTTTTTCTACTGGTCCATAGAGCGTTAGGAATAGTTTGCTCTGCTTTCTTTGTAGACGTAAAAGTTGAGAACAAAGCATTGGTGTCAAAGTTAATGCACAAAGAACAGATATTGTCATGATAATACATACCATCCAACCTAACTCCTTGAATAATACTCCTGTCATACCTGTTACCATAGTAAGAGGGAAGAACACGGCAATCAATGTAAGAGTAGATGCGATAACTGAGACAGCCACCTCGTTTGTACCGTGTATAGCCGCCTGTTTCGGTTCACTACCTCGTTCTATGTGCGTCGTGACGTTTTCCAAAACCACAATGGCATCATCCACAACCATACCGATTGCGATAGAAAGAGAAGAAAGAGAGATGATGTTCAATGTACTTCCCGATGCTGCTAGATAAATGAATGAAGCAATCAATGACAATGGGATAGTGATCAAAATGATCACGGTTGCTCTCCATCTTCCTAAAAACAGGAACACGACCAATGATACGAATATAACAGCATCGCGGATGGTATCACCTAAGCTGGCAATGGTGTTCTTGATGTTATCAGATGTATTGACAATGACACCTAGTTTGACATCATTTGGCAAAGTCTTCTGTAACTTAGGCAAGTATTCCAAAACCTTATCAGAAATCTCAACCGAGTTGGCACCAGATTGCTTTTGGATAATGATCATGGCACCTTGTTCGCCATTGGTGTAAGCCTCCTGAGCACGTTCCTCGATGGAATCGTCAATTCTTGCAACATCGCTTAAGTAAATGTTTGCTCCGTTGCGGTTGCCCACAACGATTCTTTCCATCTGTTTCGCATCCTTGAATTCGCCCTCTACACGGAGTGAATAGGTTTGGGAACCAATGTCAAATGTTCCTCCAGGAATGTTCCTGTTCTCAGCTCCAATAAGCGAGGAAATCGTTTCGACAGAAAGATTGTAAGCCTCCAATTTGACAGGGTCAACATAAACGTGAATTTCACGTTTGGGAGCACCTGAGATGGAAACGGTACCTACTCCTTTGATACGAGCAAGTGGATTTACCACATTTTCGTCCAAGATTTTGTATAGGGCAGGCATACTCTCCTTTGCCTTTACAGATAAAACCGCAATAGGAATCATATCTGTACTGAACTTGAATAGGATTGGAGTTCCTGTTCCATCTGGCAATGTAGTAATCATATTCAGTTTGTCTCGGACATCGTTTGTCTTGACATCGATATCATTACCGAATTCAAACTCCAATGTGATGATCGAATAGTTCTCGTAAGATTTTGAAGTGATGTGTTTCAAGTCACTTACAGAGTTCAATATGTTCTCGAGTGGACGAGTAACGTTGTTCTCTATATCGGATGCACTTGCTCCAGAATAAGTGGTCATAACCATGATGGTATTTGACTCAATATCCGGTAACAAGTCGATAGGCAATTTTGTTAATGAAAACAGACCCATAATCACAACTGCAATAAAGCAGAGGGACGTCATAATAGGTCGTTTTACTGCACCTTCGTATAAGCTCATATTGTCTTTTTTAGAATGTTTTTGATTATATTTTCAGATTCGTTGGCCGAATCACTCTCTCCGATTATCTTATTTGATAATCTCAACTCTTGCACCGTTGCTAAGCTTTGATTGTCCAGAGATGACGATGACAGATCCGTTTTCAACACCTGAAATCAACTCGTATTCTGCTCCCATACGTCTTCCTATCTCAACTTTGTTGTAAGATACAGTTCCGTCGTTATTGTAAACATAGATGTAACGGTCGCCAGAACCTGCTCTCTTAACGATTGAATTGTCAGGAACAACGATTCTGTTCTTTGTACCGAAGTTCATTGTTACTCTTGCGAACATTCCTGGACGAATAGCTCCGTCATTGTTTGTAATTGTGATCTCAATTGGGAATGTTCTTGTCTTCTCATCAATAGTAGGGTAGATAAGACTTACTCTACCAGAGAACTTTTTATCTCCGTAAACTTCAGTTGTAACGTCTACCTTCATGCCCTTCTTGATATCTGTGAAGTAACTCTCAGATACGTTGATGATAAGTTTTACAGGGTTGATCTGCATTACTGTCAAGATTGGGTTGGCAGAGTTAGAATAAAGATCTCCGCTATCGAAGTTTCTTGCAGTAACCACACCACTGATAGGACTCTTTAAATTAGCATTTTCCAAGAGATTCTGGTAAGAAGCTTTGGCAACCTCCATCTGAGTCTTTAATTGGTCAACAACTTGTTGAGAAGCACCACCTGCTTTTCTTAACTCTTCTGCACGGTTGTATTCCAATTCGATGTTTGTAAGTTGGGCCTTTTGGTTAAGAAGGGCAGTAGGATCCATCTTTACCAAAAGCTGACCTTTTTGCACGTTGTGACCAACTTCTGTCAGGATTTCCATTATACGACCAGGAGCCGTTGGTGCAATGTTGTTCTTGATTTGAGGTTCTACAGTCGCAGTGAACTCTTTGATTTGTTCAACAGACTGAGTTTTTACAGAGTCTACCTTTACTTTGAAAGTGTCGACTTTTGCAACTTCTTGGGCATTTTCTTTGTTATCAGATCCGCCGTTGCATGCTGTCAATGCGATAAGTGCTATCGCTACGTAGCTTAAATGCTTAATACTTTTCATTATTTGTGTTTTTTTGTTGTCTGATTATTTGTTGTTTAGATATTGGTTATACGCATTGCCCAAGACTTCGTTCATTGAATTCTTAGCAATGATATAATTGTAGATGGCTTGGTAGTAAGAGAGACTTGCTTGTGTAAGTGAGTTCTCTGAAGTGATAAGCTCCAAAGATGAACCAGATCCTACTTCATATCTCTTTCTCGAAATATTCAATCCTTTTTCGGCAAGTACCATGGCCTGTTTTGTTGATTCAATCTGGTCTACAGCAACTTTGATGTTGTCAATGCTTGATTCAAGCTGCATGCCGAGTTTGCGGCGAGTGTCCTCTTTTGTATATTCAATTTCTTCCAAAGCTATTTGAGCTTGTTTTTGCTTGTAGACACGTGCTCCACCTTGGAATATTGGCCATGATAATGTGACACCTAATGTAGAATATGGATTGACTTGGTAATTGCCGAAGTCAAAGTTGTCGTTCATGGAAGTCCATTGGTAAACAGCAGAAAGGGAAAGCATTGGATACCAATTAGCTTTTGCTAATTTTAATTGTCTTTCCAATAAAGTAGTGTTTACATCCAAGAGACGAATGTTAGGGTTTTCTGACAGTGTTGTATCAACCTCGTTGATGTTAACCTCTTCAAATGCCTCTTGTGTATAGTCAGCCAAAGAACCTTCTACTTTAATTGGGTAGTCGGAAGGCATGCTCATCAAAACTTTTAGTTGAAGAGTAGCCAATTCTATTCCGTTCTTTATTGAAATCAATGTTGGTTGGATGTTTCTAACCTGAACTTCAGCTTGGATAACATCATATTCTGAAGTCATACCTTGCTCAAATCTCTTTTTTGTGATTCTTAAATTCTCGTTGGCTGTGTTGAAACTTTTCTCCAATACATTGTATGAATCTTGCGCATTAAGAATGCCATAGTATGCTGCAATAATTGTAGATACCTGAGTGATCTGTGAACTGCGGGCTTTTTCTACTTTTTCCATTACAGCTTCAGATGTGAGCTTGATGGATTGCCACAATGGCACATTTATTAAAGGTAAAGTAGCTGAAAAACCGGCATTCCAAGTGTTGTCTGTTCCGATTGTTACAGTTTGACCAGCAAAATTCATAACCTGTTTCTTTAAATTCCTTGTGTAGGTTCCTGATGCTATTATAGAAGGAAATAATCCGGAAACAGCTTCTTTCTTAGCATAATTCGCTTTCGTGATCTCCATGCCTGCTACTTTGATGGTAGGGTTTTGGTCAAGTGCTATTTTGATGGCTTGATCTAAATTCAGGCTAAGTGTGTCTTGCAGACGTGTCGTTTCTGTTTCAACTTGGACGGATAGACTATCCTGTCCGAAGACATTCATCTGTGATAGCAGGCAAAGTGCTACAAATGAACTTTTTTTAATGAATTTACTTGTCTTCATAAATTATTATTTGATCTCTTTTGGTTTGTTTTCTGTTTGTTTGAAAAATGTTATTTCATTAGGAGATTCTCTATTACTTCAAGACCTTTGCTTGTTGCAATGCCACGGAAAAAAATTATACACATGGTCCTGTAAATCTCCATGAAGTGTATTTTACTTGAATTAAATAATTGTGCGTTGATGACCATCTCTACCTCTTCGTAGAAAAGAAGGCTGATTGTGTTTGGATTAAAATCTTTCACAACATAACCCTCTTCCATGCTTTTTATAAAGTACCCAGCATTTTTTTCTATATGAAGATTTTTTGATTTTTCCCATTGCTTATTTATATCAGGGAAATACTTCTTAATGTCTTCAAGAAATTTTTTGTCTATCTGTTGAAATCCTTCAAGGTTAGACTTGAAGGACAATATGATGGCTTCGAATGTGTTATCCGTTTCTCGAAATATTTTTTTCTGACTCTCTTTTGCGAGATTTTCAAAATAGTATAAACATTCTGTCACCAAATTTTTTTTGTCCTTGAATAGTTCATATAGGGTACGTTTGGACATTCCGAGTTGCTCTGCAATCTCGTCCATCGTTATGCTTTTGATTCCGTTTGCTGCAAATTTTTTTGCTGCATGCTCAATGACTCTTGCCCTTATGTCTGTTTCTGTACTCATAAAATTTCGTTTTACTTAAGAGTGTATCTGTCTGTTTTTTTTGAACCGTGACATTTCCCGCTTTCAAGTAGCAGCAAAAATATGCAAAAAACTCGAGAAACTAAAAAAGTTTTCTATGTTTTTATATTATTTAACACGTATCCACTTTAGGTCAGGAGGGGTTGTTAAGTTTAGTTATATTAATAGTTCTAATAAACCCAAAACTTGTTCTTTTTGGTTTTATTTGGTGTGTTTGCCATATGTGGAATGATTTGTTAAGATTGAGAAAAGTCTATTTTTTTTATTAATCAAGCCTATTTTTCATCAAAAACTTATTTTTGTTTTGAAAATACGAAAAATAACGTTAATTTAAACTGATCAAATTAAGAAGGTTCTTTTGTTATCGCTTTAAATGGAGTATTAGATTTTGTAAAAATAAAATAAGATTAACAAGAACATTTCTTTGAATTATTAAATTATGTTCATAAATTTGTCTAATGTCATGTGTTTTTATGCAGTGTTTTATAATATATGACTACGGGGACATAAAAATGAACTAAATTACAAATATTATATAACGGGGTAGAAAGCAAATCTCTTTTATTATTACTTATTGGAAAGCATCACGGAGGAAATTAGGAATAACCTTTGTCTTTGCCGAATTGATTTTACTTATTTACATTGATTTTGAGATGGCTTTTGAGTTTTAATAGTATACCCTATATGAAAGGAGTACAGGTATGAAAAAATGTTTATTACATAATAAAACTAAAGTGGGTATGAATTTCACGATGACAACATTATGGAAAAGAGGATTATTTCCAATTCTAGCTTTGCTGGTTAATGTGACGTTGGTTAACGCACAATCGCTCAGCTCAGATCAAGCAACTTATTGTGCAAATGATCCTATCATACTTAAGGTGGATGGTTTTGCTTCTACTGTCAAGTCTCTTGACTTGATGCAAAGTTCAGACAAGATTACGTGGACAGGTGTTGCCTCTGTAGAGGGGAATTCGGGAGTTTTTGTTCAAGACATGCCTTCTGGTTTGATTTATTACAAGGTAAAGGACCACATTTCTAGCACAGAGACCAATGTGGTCAGAATTTATGAAAATACAGGTAGTGATTGTGCTTCAATTTGTCATACTACCTCTACCGGCGAATATTTTTCAGGAACAGATTTTAATCTATCTCAAGGATGTTCTTCTGTAGATTGGTCGCAAACTCCTCCCGGATGTCTAGAATCCTATTTTAGTGAAGATAAGATTATATTTAAAAAAGGTGGTGTTAATGGTGATGTTAAAACGGAATGGGGATATACCCCTCATTTGGATGATTCTCTTAACGTAACAAATAGTTACTTTGTTACCAACAGCCCTAATAGCAATATATGTGAGTTGAGATTTCCAAAGGATATCTTTAGTGATAAGTATTATCGATTCACTATGAGAACTTATCTGGTTATGAGCGGACCTTGTCAATTCGATCCTAATGCGAAATTGATGACAAGAACCGGTCATGGAACAGTATCTCAGGATGTGTTGGAGGTTGAAATATTTGATGATCAAAATGGCACATCTGTTATGAAGAGTCAATCAATGTCTCAAGGTGGTGTCGCTACGATTACAGTCGGTGGTCAACTAAATAATTACTTACAGACTCATCCGGATGTCAGAGCTTTCCGTTTGGAAATGAATTTTTACGGTTATTTCCCTGTTTATTCTAGTGATTTTACTTTGCTTCCATACTTTGAGCAGTTTGGATTGACAAATGGATGTAACATGACGGTTGCTGTCGATTATATCTCTGCTGAGTCAGAATCTATTTGTATGGATAGAGGTGCCGTTTGTATCGGTCAAACAGCAACTGTCAATGCTGCAGGTTTCCCTAAAGATGCTGTTTATAAATGGGAAGTTTACAAGAATAATCAATGGTCTATTCTGAATATTGATGGTTTCGATATGATTGGAAAAGATAGATCATTCGTTAACATAAAACTAGGAGATGGTGATTTGGGAAAGGTTGATTATAGGGTAAGTGATGCAAACAACAACAAAGTTATTATTCCTTTCTCTGTAACAGGTAAGAATTGTGAACCTCTTCAGCCTACGGAGATTTTAGGAGATGATAAGATTTGTGCACCTATAAATCCTGATCATCCTATATTATTTGAAGTATATCCTGCTGATGCGAATGAATTTGTTACATACCACTGGAGTATGGTAACTCCTGACGGAACTAAGATTGATGAAAATCTTTCTTATACGGGCGGTTTGCTATCTCCCAAAGGAAAGGGAGATACAATCAATGTTACTTTGAATGCAACAGCAACACAAGGAACCTATATTTTGACGGTTCAACCTAAAATAAAAAGGATTACGCCAACAGGTTATTATATAGAAGAGGCTGGTAGCCCAATTACAAGAACCTTTACTGTTTATCAAACGCCAAATGTTACATTGGAAGTGCATGATGGAGATGGTAATTTGAAAGACACTCTTTGTCCTTCCGATTCCACGCAACGTATTGTTGCTATTGCAAGGGTGAACAATCAACCACAACCATCTTATAATTACGAATATTTATGGGACGAAAGATATCTTACTAAAATTCCGAATACAGATAGTGCAATCGTAAATTTGCCAAGCGGAGAGTTTTGTGATGGAACAAAAACTCAAATGCCAATTTCTGTTACTGTTCAAATAAAGAATGTAGGATGCCCAACTTCAGTAATTGAAAATTATAGAGTAGAGGAGTCTGTCAATCCAACTATAGATTGTAAGTCGTTGAGTTATTCTCAATTGAATTATGAATTGGGACCCCAAGAGAGTTCAGTAACAATTGATTTGCCTCTTCCTCAGGTTGATGCAAATTGTGATACGAATCCTAATTGGGTTATTGATGTTAAAATAGAAGGGGATGATGGAAGTGTAACTTTTAAAAAATTTGAATTTACTCAGAAAGAAGCTTTGACTTTTAATAAAAAGATTACAATACCTGCTGGAAAGGCCACTGTCAATTATACAATCACTGATGGTTGTGACAAATCAGCAACATGTTCTGCCGTTATAACTGTAGAGGATGTTACACCTCCTGATATTAATTGTGGTCAGATTCCTTCTTATTTGAATGTACATTTGTCAAATCAGGATCCTAACTCTTGTGAAGCTGTACCAGGAGCATATAGAAATGAGTTGCCTATGTTGACAGAACCACTCCTTGTGGATAATAATGGAGTAGATGGGACAATTAAAGGTGTGTATAAAGGTCGTAAATATACATCAATAGAACCTCAAAAGAGAGAGGATCTTTTTGATAAGGTAACAGCACTCAATGCTAATTATAAAGTTGGAACGACTTATATATTATGGGCGTTTACTGATAAATCAAATAATACCACATATTGTTTACAGAAGGTTGTTGTTGTTGATGACAAAGAACCTGATTTGAATTGTCCGGCAAATGCTGAATTGGGTGAAATTGGTACCAATATGGATCAGTGCGCAGTGTCGTTAGATTCTTTGTTAGTAAAAATGCCACAAGAGTTAATTCCTTCTGCATCTGATATAAACTGCTTGACAGGTGAGGTTATAAAGTTAATTACTCCGAAGATGTATTATCGTGTACATGATAGTTTGGATTGGATTGAATTAACAGATCCAACGGCTCTTATATTTGACAAGGGTGTTGTATACGATTTGAAGTGGCGTTTCTATAAGAAGGTAACAAATTTTTATGTTGACGGAACAATTTATCGTGATTGTGATCAAACATTTAAAGTCGTTGACAAACAACTTCCTTATTTTGACTGTTCTGCATTGAAAGATGTTAAGGTGATGGCAGATAATTATCAGGCATTTGTCAATGTGAATGGTGGCTATTTTACGACAGAATATAGCGATTTTGCATCAGGAGGTGGTAATAAACCAATGATGAAACCCGAAGACAAGAATTTCGTAAATTCTTTGAAGAAATTTTTTGATGATGGAACTCTTAGCATGCATGATGGTGTAACGGATAACTGTGGAGGTGTAGTTACCGTAACGGTTGTTATAGAAGACGTTCCTGAAGATGGAGAGCTACAAGGAACGAGAACTGTTGTTAGAAGGTTTGATCCGGATTTCTTGAGACATAAATTTAAAGTTGGTGCATCAACCATACATTATATTTATTCTGATGGTACGAATGAGGATTCTTGTGAACAGGTAGTAATTGTGGTGCCAGACAATGTGCCTCAAACAAATTGTACTACATTGGAACCTAATATTTTTGTTGATTCAGATTGTAAGGCTTATTTGTCAATTGAATTGTCTGATGTTCCTACTGCAGATGTGACATTTAATAAAGATGTGAAATTTATGGATGATGAAAGTTGCAATAAACCAAATGTTACAAATCAGATAGAATTTGATAATTTGATTTATCGTAAGTCATTAACTGGACCACAAACAGTTACTGTATATCCTTATGGTGTACGTGTTGTTAGGTTTGACGGAACATCTTCTTATGCTGAAAATGTATATACGACAAATGATACCATTGCTAATCAGGTTGTTCAGCATAGAATGTATAATCCTGAACGTACATGCAGATGGGAAAATTTCTCGACGATTAAGGTGAAACGAGAAAATTTCACAGAGATACCAGCTATTCTGAATGAACCATTTACAACAGATGATAAAATCAATCAGATTATTTGGTATTTCGAAAATCCTGATGGTGTCAAAGATAGTTGTGTATCTAAATTTAGTGTAATTGATACAATTTCTCCTACCGTAATTTGTGGAGATTGGTCAAAGAAGAAGACGATTTATGCAGATGAAAGTTGTGTTGCCGATGCAGCTTTGGCAGGTTTGGTAGTACCAACACCAAATGACATTCAAGCCGATGATAATTGTACGGCAGCATCTAATCTTGTTGTTACCTGGAAACGTCCAGGTTTTGACGAGGCTGCTGCTCTTGCTTTGACAACTCCATTTGAACTAGGTGTAACAACTATAAATTGGATTGTTACGGATCTTCATTGGAACAAAGCTTTTTGTCCACAGGAGATAGAGGTGATAGATACACTTGGACCTAAGTTTGATTGTAGTTCATTAACGGATATTGTCGTATATGCGAATACTGAATGTAAAGCAGATCCGCAAGAGGCAGTAGAAGCTGGTTTGATTGTTCCTGAAACAGAAGATGATAAATGTTCGCCTACAGGTTCTTTAATCTATGCAACAGGTGTTCGTAGTGATGGTTTGGATTTGTTTGAGGATTTTTATCCATTAGGTACAACTGTTATTACATGGACTTTTGAGGATTCGTTGAAAAACAAAACAATTTGCCAACAGAATATTATTGTTAATGATACTTCGGTTCCAATATTCAATTGTGAAGATTTGGAAGATGTAATTGTGGATGTTTCTCCAGATGATGCGTGTAAAAAAGATGTTGAAGTTATAAGGGCAAAATTAGGTTCTCATACAGCATCTGATAATTGTGATATTAGTGTAATGGGAGAACCATGGTTGCTAGATTCAAATTCTTTGGATTTGGTTTCTTTACCTAATGAGTTCCCTCAGGATTCTATATACAACATTATATGGGTATTTGAAGATAAGAAACACAACAGGAAGGAGTGTCCACAAAAATTGATTATTAGAGATACAATTCCTCCAAAGACAAACTGTCCTCCTTCTGAAAAGACGGTTGACGCTACAGTTACATGTTCGGTAACTTATGATGACCTTGAATTGCCAAGTACTTCCTCATTGTATGTTGAGGATGCTTGTGATGGTGATATATATCCAATCGTTGTTGCAAAGATTGCTCATAATGATGGCACTGTTTCTACTTATGTAGAAGATGAATTACAGGGAATCTATTATCCTGTAGGTAAACATGTTATTTATTGGATATATACGGATAAGTCTGGATTGAGTGATACTTGTCAGATGGATTTGACCATTGCAGATAAAACACCTCCTGTACTTGTCGATTGTGATGTTGAGAAAGAGGTTTTCGTAACTGTATCGGAAGAGAATGAAGATTGTTCAATCTCTCCTGAGGAGTTGAAACCATTGATCGTTGAGCCAAAGGCATATGATCAATGTGATGATGAGGCAGGTGGAATAGGAAGAGTATTCATAAAGCCAGTTATAGAACGTTGGTTTAATGGTGAACGTTTGAATGATGATGGTGGTAATCCTATTAAGTGGGATTCTTTGAATTTCCCTAAGGGTACAACTACTATAAGATGGATTTTTACAGATAAGTCTGGTAACGAAGCTATTTGTGAAAAAATAGTACATGTAGAAGACCATACAGCTCCATTCTTCGATTGTTCTAAGATTGATCCAGATACCATTCGTCCTGTTGCTTTACCAGGAGAATGCGTTGCTAAGTTCAATGAGATTCAATTTAATGAATACAATGCAGAAGATAAGTGTACGGATAATGTCATTCCTGGTGTCTTGACATTGAATGGAATGAATTTGCCTACTGATTATACAATGGAAGTAGGTAAAACATATATGTTGACTTGGGTGTTTGAAGATAATGATGGAAATAAAAAAACATGTCCTCAATATATTACTCCAAGCCATCAGATGCCAATCAACTTTGATTGTTCAACTTTGAAGCCAATCGAGAAATTGGCCGAAGAGGGTACTTGTGCACTCTCTGCCGAAGAGGTTGCTTTACAGTTTCCTCAAACAAGAGATACTTGTACAAAAGAACCAATTATCGCAACTGGTGTAAGAAGTGATGGAAAGTCGTTGATTGATGATTATTCAACAGGACAGACAATCGTTACTTGGACATTTGTTAGTCCTTACAATCTTGATTCTGTAAAGACTTGTGAACAGGTTGTTTCAATCTTAGGTAATAAGAAGTTTGATATCGATTGTGAGACATTGGTTAGTGTTGCTCGTGATACCATATCTGATTGTGAAACAAGTAATATAGGTGCTGAGATTGAAGCTCCTGTAGTAGGAGATCCTTGTGCTGATCCTGAATCTGCAGATTATAACCGAATAGGTGTGGGTTATCGTAGTGATAATCTTGGTTTGACAGACCCTTATCCATTGGGTGTAACCACAATTAAGTGGATATTTACAGACTTTACGGGTTCAGTAAAAGACTCTTGTTCTCAAGATGTTGTGATTAAGACAGATTTGGAAATTGCATTTAACTGTGATTCTTTGAAGAATGATACAGTTAAGGTTAATGTTAAGGAAGGTGAGTGTACAGTTCCTGCTGATTCTGTTAAGTTGACATTCCCTAATGCAATTAACCCTTGTAGGAATGTTTCAATAGAAGGTGTGCCTTCTCGTGCTGGTGGTTTGGGTATGGATAAACCATATCATACAGGCTTGACGAAGATAACTTGGACATTTACAGATACAACTGGTATTTTGTCTAACCCTGTCTTTACTTGCGATCAATGGGTACAGGTTGGTGATGTAAATAAGATGCCTGTCGATTGTAATAATATGCCAGATACTTTGATCAAATTGCCGGAGAATGATTGTGATATTCTATTCAGTGAATTGAACTTCACTATTCCTCCTGTATATGATTTATGTACAGGCGAGCATGTTGATTCTGTTGTTACCAGAGCTTCTGGTAAAGCGTTGGAGGCTCCATTTACAGTAGGAAGAGATACCGTATTCTGGAGTTACTCTTTCGAAGGAGAAGAATTTACATGTAAGCAGATTATTACGGTGAAGGATTCAATGGCTCCTGATTTTGACTGTTCAAAATTGGATACTCTTCGTTTACCAGCTATTTCTGGTAAGTGTTACACTGATTTGGATAGTGTCTTGGCTCAGTTCCCAAATCCATTGCCAACAGCAATAGATGTTTGTACGGAACAAGAGATTCAAGGTGAGTATTCTCAGGAAGATGGATCTCCATTGCCTTCAAAGATTGCGGTAGGAGATACGTTGATCGTTAAGTGGACATTTATTGATACGGCAATCAATTTGGTTCCTAAAATTTGTCTTCAACCAGTAATTGTAACCGGTGATTTAGAACCAATATTTGAATGTAATTCATTGGAAACCATTAATGTATATATAGAGAGTGGTTGTGATACAGTGTTGACACCAGTTGTGATTGTTACACCAGTTGCAGAAGACGCTTGTACTCATGATCCTGTTGAGGGAGTGGCTAGTCGTTCTGATGGTCAGGCATTGTTTGATGCTTATCCTGTTGGTGCTACAATTATCACATGGACATTTACGAGTCCATATTCAACTGGAGTTAAGACTTGCTACCAAGAGGTTCATGTCTACACGGAAAATATGTTGATTTTTGATTGTGAGACATTCACAAATGATACAATAAAAGTTGATGTTCAAAAAGGTGAGTGTGCCGCTGATACTAGTTTGACAACTCCTTACGCTTTGAATCCTTGTTCTGAATATGTAGAACAGGATACAGTTTGGGGTGTTCCTACTCGTTCTGATGGTAAAGTCATTACTGATCCATTCCCAACAGGTTTGACAAAAATTACATGGACATTTACAGATCACTCGAAGACATTACGTGATAGCGTTTTCTCTTGCGATCAATTTGTTCAGGTTGGTGATGTTAATCTGATTCCTGTTGATTGTAAGAATATTCCGGATACTGTCTTTGTCCTTGATCCAACTGATTGTGATATCAATTGGAGTGAGATGAAATTCAATGTTCCTGAGGTTCAAGACTTGTGTACTCAGATTGTGGTAGAACCTACATTCGAACGTACTTCAGGAAAAGAGATGGGGGCTCCATTTACTGTAGGAATTGATACCGTACTTTGGCATTATGATTTTGCTGGTCAGACATATACTTGCCAACAGGTAATAAATGTGAAGGATAGCAAGGAACCGAACTTCGATTGTACTACTTTGGATACAATCAGAATGAAGTCTTTGCCTACTGAGTGTTACACAATATTTGATAGTTTAGCATTGGCATTGGGTAATCCAGTGGCAAAAGATGCTTGTGATAATACAATAGAGATCCCAGGTAAGGCCACTAAGATGGATGGATCTCCTTTGCCAGAGCAAATTACAGTAGGTGACACGTTGATTGTCAAGTGGACATTCTTCAATGATACGATCAATACTGTTCCTAAGATTTGTGAACAAGTTGTTCTTGTAACAGGTGATAAGGAACCTATCTTTGATTGCTCAACATTGAAGGATACTATCTTGTACTTAAAGTTAGATGAGTGTATATTGCCAGAAGGTCGTTTAAATTTGAATGTGCCGATAGCAAAAGATACTTGTACGGGCGATGATGTTCCTGGTGTTGCAGCTCGTTTGGATAACGAACCATTGACAGCAATTTATCCTAAAGGAACAACTGGTTTGACATGGACATTTGTAAGTCCATATAGCTCTGCTGTTAAAACTTGTCCTCAGAATGTGGTTGTGAAGGATACCTTCCCTCCAGTACCTAGTTGCGAAACATTGAAGGATACGATAAAGGTCAAAATTACTTCAGAATCAGTATCTGATAATTCAGTCACAGCTGAAGAGGCTGCTAATGCAGGCTTGGTAGTACCTGTGGTTGTTGATCCTTGTGATGGTGAAATTACAGCAGTCGGCACTCGTAATGACGGAAAGTCGATGACGGATGCTTATCCATTAGGTAAGACTGACATTGTTTGGACATATACGGATGCTTCTGGTAATTCGGACACTTGTCAGCAAGTTGTTTTGGTTGAAGACTGGGTTTTGGATACATTGTATTGTCCTAATGATTTGGATGGTAAAACATTCTCTTGTGTAGATGAAGTTCCTGCTCCTTATGTGACGTTTGAAGAATTCAAACAAGCAGGTGGTATGTTCTCTAATGAGTCTAAGATTAAAGAAGGTTCATTCTCGTCCGAGAACACGATGGATGGTGATTCTTGTTTGATGAATTACATTCGTACATATAAGGTTGTCGATGTTCGAAGTAATGTGATAACATGTTCTGAAACAATAGTTGTTAAGGATGATGAGGGTCCTGCATTTGATCAAGTTATTAAGGATACTATCTTCTTGTCATGTACGGATCCTATTCCAGCAGCAGAATCTCTTACTATTACTGATAATTGTGATCCTGCTCCTATGTTGTCTTATGATACTATTTCTAATAAATCATTAGATCCTACAAATTGTAATTATTACACTTACGATATAGATAGGACATGGACCGCAACTGATAGATGTGGAAATGTAACGAAGTTGTATCAAGTGGTTCGCGTTCAGGACAAGGAGGATCCTATTATTGACTTCCCTGAGGGATGGAAAGATACCGTTCTCTCTGTTTATAGAAAGGGATGTATATTTGAGGTTCCCGACTTTTTAGACGCAACTCGTTCTCTTGTTTCTGATAACTGTACAGATCTCACAGATATAAGAATCTGGCAGGTTCCAAGTGAAGGAAGCAGAATAAACTCTTCAATGCGTGTTTGGATCTTTGTGAGCGATTTGTGTGGTAATGTTGATAGTATGTCTCATTATGTATTAGTTCCATCAAACTCAAGTATTATTTCGTTGATATCATCAAATAAGACTTTGTGTGGATCTGATAATAATGCCATCAACTTATGGAGTCAGGAGATTCGTTTCGCGACAGGTAAACTTACAATTGAAGCATACGATGGTACTTTGATTGATGTTCCTACAACGTTTATGTATGATTGTTACCGAGATGCAATCAGTGAGGATAACTTGGTTTATAGCGATAACTCTAGAACTTATTTCTCTAAATTCTATAACAGGGATAATAGAATCAGAGATTCTATAAGGAATTCTAGAATCAATATCAGAAAGAAGTCTCAGAGCGGTCTTTATTACTTCGTAGCAATGGATACTTTAACTTATTGTACGGATACAACTTCTGCATATTTGACAATTAATGAGCGTCCTCGTATTTCAATAGATTCTGACTTGCAGAAGATTTGTGAGTTGAATGGAGTTGATACGGTTGATTTGAATACCTATTTGAATTGTTTAAATGACATGGGTACTCCTATAACTAATCGAGGTTGGTTGTTGGGTGATGCTGTTTACAATTCAAAGGATACGGTTTATTATGAAGACAATGACAAGTCGTTCATCTATTTTGCAGAGAATGAGTGTGGACGCAGTACGAGTCTTGATACCTATGCAGAGTTTTGTGGTTTGGCTCCTAAGACGAAAAAAGACAGTCTTGATTTCGTTGGTGGTGATACTACAAAGTACAAATTGTTGAAGAATGAGGATTATAAGACAAGAGACTCATTGCTTGTAGAGGTTTACAAACGCTACAAGTCAGATTCGATCTTCTTGTTGACCAATCCAAATGATCCATCTCGTATTTGGATTGGTGATGAGGTTACACTTATGCTTAAGACAAATTACGATTACGAGCAATGTGATTGGTATCAAGTTAACGGTAAGTTTGATCGTCTATTTGCAACAGATCAAGATAGTATGGAGTTTGAATTCTCTGATCCTTTTGATGAGAAAGATGAGAGGTTATATTGG
>JALNVE010000020.1 GCA_023227695.1 Paludibacteraceae bacterium | reverse complement strand
TCACATCCTTCGGAAGTACCAACGGTTATATCAAAATCGATCATGGTGTTGTGCGCAACAACTTTGACTTCCGCGTTCTGGTTATACTCTACTAGTTTTTCTATCAAGTCCTTAACAAGCATCTACACAAATCGCGCCATATTCTCGGAATCCTGTAACAATTCCTTTTTTCCAAGGCTTGCCGCACAAACGAAATTCAATCTGCATTCCCTTCTTGACAACGGATGGCTTTACTTCTGCGCCTAGCCCACGAATGGGACTGTCTTCGTACTTTGGAGAAGCTACTCCAGCATGTCCCTTTAACCAAACGGAATAAACACGGCGTTCCGGATTCGGCTTATTTTTAGGGGAACAAGCACAGCTTGGGCCGCAACACCAAGACAGTTTGCAATGGAAGCAATCATATTCCCATCTAGGTTCTCTAGGTTCTCTAGGTTCTTGTCCCATATTTATCCCACTTCCGCTTTAAAGGTTTCTTCCAACAAAAATTCCGGAAAACATGCTTCTACCAAGAAATCCCCAAAGTCGAGCGGCTTCCAACCAATCAAGATTAATCTTTGAAAGAGCAATGAGAAGATCTTCATATTCGATATAAGTCCTTCCGCACTCGCTTGTCTTCTTAAATGGGTAAAGAGTGTCTTGAACCAGGAAGTGTGATTCCTGACTTAGATCACCCTTATCTCTGGCGTCATGCGCGCCCTGAATGAATGCGACATAATCAACCTTCATGCCTTGTAATCTCCTTCACGTCGAATCCTTTTAACATGTCCAAGAGAACGGGGTCTTTATCCTGCCAGCCTTCCAACAGCCTCTCGGCTGCCTCAACTGGCATCTGCAACGTGATCTTCGTTTCCTCCACCAATTTGGAAAGCCTCTTATTGGCGGCATCCATCATTTTGTCCCTTTGGGGAGTTTCATCTTCTGGATAGTAGTTTACATAAAGCTTGTCGTTGGTGTTCCAGAACTTTCCTCCAAAACCAAGATTACCACAGAAACGATATTCGGTACAGACTTCCGTTGTTTCTGTGCAAACAAAAGCATTCCGCAAAGATTCAGATGCCCAGCATTCTTCTACAAGAATGTCATACACCTTATTTGCCAATTCAGGACTTAATTCTTTATTTTCCATATAATTTTGTACCTTCTTCACTTTCAATACCGATACATTACCATAACAAAACTAGTCTGTCAAGTTAGGGCTTAAAGTTTTTCAAGAAATTGAAAAGTGCGGTATTGGCCACATGTTTCACATATTTGAAATCGACAACCTCACCATTCTTGTCAACATACGAACCTATTGTTCCTTCTCCTTTGATATAGCGTATTTCTTCCCCGGTTCTCGAATCTTCTTTCTTAATGATTTCAACAGGTGGAAGTCCTTCAGGAAGCATCTGAATGAATCTAATAGGTTTTACGGTTCCGTGCGGAGCCCCTATATCCCAATGTTCTTCTTCGTCTAGAAAAGTAGAACCGAATTTATATCTGATGCCGATAAACGACTTGATTTCTGAATTATAGGCGGCAAGACTAAAATTTCTAGCATCAACTTCATATACTCCGCCATGTTTACAGTCTTCAATCTTGATCCAAGTTTCCATCTTCCAATTTCTCCTTTTCAAGGATTTCCTGCATCGTCAGTTTACCGTCACCTTTATAGAAATTGCTATGTCTTGGATTCCTGCACTTCTGACAACCACAGGATTTTCTATTCTTTTCAATAAGATGCGCGTAATGTTCCATCTCTTCCGGAACAGAATGATCACCTATCCAAGAATTACGAATAATCTTCAAAGCCTTCTTAAAGAACTTACGTTTTTGTTTCCTTCTAATTGCTCGGTCTTTCATTTTCCATCCTAAATTTCATCCACTATTGTCGGAATTCCGATATCCATTTTCTGAAGAACGGGATATGCGGATTCAGGACTTTCTCTATCCAAACAAAAACGGGGCATATAAAAATCACCGAAGATGTCTACATAAACGTCACAGATACATTCATCGTATTCCTCTTCTGAGATTTCAATCTTATCTTTACGGACATGGCTAAAAATACGGATTTGTTTTCCGTCTTTGATATTTCCGTATGGTTTTAAACCGCGAGAAAGCATTGTCATTATTCATGTCCAGTCTTGCTTGAATTTAGATCGTCCTGATATTTGGGGATGCAACGGATACCCCAGCGTTCAGGAATTCTATTACATGGGAAATGCTGAAGTTTATCAGAAACGAATCCCTTTTTGCAAATTTCACGTAAAAACATCAATCCGGCTTTAGTCCCCGTTTCAGTTTCAGAATAGATTAGGAACTCTTTGCCTTCTTTTATGCGCCTGATAGAAAAATCGTTCATTCTTTTCGTCTTAAGGTTCAAATCCTTCAGGAAAAACAGGAAGGTCTTCGATACGGTCTTTACAGAGAATCTTTTCATCTGTCATGGAAGTCCAAAGCCACCCGTCTTCTGTTTCTTTAACCTGCCATCCGTAAAGAGTCAATGCTTTAACGGTTCTTAGAAGAATCTGTTCTTTTGTCATAATATCAGCCTTCCTTTTGTTTCCGATGTCAAATCTATTGAAACGTTGCTTCTATCATTTCACCTGTGCCTTCACCGAAAATCAAGTCAATCATGTCCTTGCAAGACATATCTGGAAGCCTGACTGAACCGTCTTGTTTGATTTCAGCCCCTTCAGGAAGTCCAATGTATTTTGAAAGCACAGCGGCACAGATGAAGGAGTTAAGAACGCGTTCATATTTGATAACATCCAAAATCGGAAGTGCCTTGATAGGAAAATTGTCGATCATGTGCCCCATGTAATGAATAGGAAGAACACTATAAAAGAACTGGACATCACCGTAACAATAGCAACGGTTGTCATAAGGTCGTATAATTTGATCGAAACCATATTTCTCTTTTAGAATTTTCTGAAACAAAATGGTGGCGTCAAATACCTTTTGAAACCGGTCAAAGTTTTTCGAAGTCCCTTCTAAAATGATATCACGAAGGAAATACCAAGCATTACGTGTTGCCATGTCTTCAAATCGGACATTCAACATCGTTGCTAAAACAGAAAATCCATATTTTTCATAAACTTCACGAAGGAAAGAATAGCTGAATTCCTTGAAGCGAAGGATTTCTACGTTCTTGATATGGACATTTCCGATACCGCAGATAAAGGCTGTTTTCGGAGCTTTTACTTCAAAATGAAGAGGAATCGCACACCAACCGCTATCCGATCCCTTCTTAAATTTTCCGACCCAAACGTCATATTCTTCAGAGAAAAGAAAGTTCATTCAATTTCATCCTTTACCATTTCGAGATGTTTCAATTCAAATTCAATAACGGCTTTGTTCCATTTCAAATCGTTCATGTAGGGCTGATGGACGACACTGGCACCGCATTTACAGGAAAATCTTTCATGACCGCTACTGGTTCGGTCATAAGTGAAATTCCCGTGTTTGAAAGAGAATGAGTTGATGCCTTCCGTGTCTTTTGTCATGTTCTCAATCCTTAATAATGTCGTAGATCGGATAGAAGACGTTGTTACGGATCTCACCGACACAACGGTTATTCAGATGGTTTCCGGTATCAGTAGTGACATACTGAACATTAGGATTAGGTTCGGACTCGCTGATAACAACGACAGGGATCTTGATAACGACATCCCAATACCCGTTTCCGTAGCTTCCACGGAAGTACCCGAACTCCAAGGATTTCTTGTCATCGTTCAAACGTTGCAGAAGAACCATATCGACACCTCTTTCTTTTGATACCCATACATTACCAAATTATGCTTCCTGTGTCAATAGGTAGAATCTTTTTTTTGATAGATTTGAAATATATAGAAAAGCGGTCATTGAGGACCGCTACAAACCGGAATCATTATGACTACTTTAAAAATACAAAGAATGGCGAACGAAATCATCAAGGCAAGGGTTGAAGATGTCGTGAAGCGTATAGAAAAGAAAATAAACAACCCGTCCAAAAGGCAGGAAATGATCGAAAAGGTGGAAACCTATGACAAAACAAAAGACCCGAGAGACGACATAGATCTTCATGAAAGCGCTTTACTATATCCACAAGACGAGCTTGGGGATGAATATCAAGTAGGTAAACGGGAAGTAGATATCGACTGGACGAGCCACGCGCAATACCGTTCCGATCTAAGGGATGTAAATCCGGATAAGGTCACAGACGCGATCTTAGACCTTGTAGAAGCCCACCCTTCAATGAAGAATCACGACAAGATAAAGCTGGTAAAACCATTCGGAAAGGTCGTTGTAGATGTTGACGGAAGGCTGCCTGGGGATGTTGAAGCGGATGTGATTACAGTTATGAACTAATGTACTTAGTTCTTGTCTGTTTAAAACGGATTGTCAATCAGAATAATCCCTACCGATGATTGATACGCCTTCCTGACTCAGATAGATTTTCCCGTCGCTAGCCATCCGGCAAGAGTTTATGATTTTGTGGATTTCGCCAAGTTCTTGCCATGCATAGCCGCTGTCATAAGAATACCGATTATCTCCGTAGTCCCATTCATGGTTGTAAGTCTTTGCGTAGAGCCTATCCATTTCTTTTCTGGCCTCTTCTATCGTTTGTAGCCTTTTGATAGGGAAAAAATGACCTAGCCAAGATTTGTTTCTAGCATCAGATTTGGCATTGTGATTATTCATATATTTCAGAATCTTCTTTTCAGACTCCTTCTGACGTTCTTCTTCAATTTCAGCGATGCTAGCCCTACAAAGTCCTATGACTTTATCAGCATCACAACATACCATGCTTTTCAACACATTCGAATCTTTCATTACTCATCATCCTTTCCTAAAATCTCGTTCAAGTCTTTTACTGTAGATTTAACTGCATCAATAGTTTCACTTTGATATTCAAGTCTAGCCTGTTCTTCCGTCAAACCGGATTCATATATTTTATACGCCGCAGAATAGGTTTCATTACTGACAAAATCAAGTTCACTGAATCCATTGAGAGAATATCCGATTAGTTGTGCAAACTGTTCCCTGTCTTCATTACTGAAATCTAGCATTGAAAGCTTACATAAGTCACAAAGTCCATTTGCTTTGCAAAGCATCAAAAGATGTTCAACGATCTTGTTCGAAAGAAATCTTGGCTTTCCGTCTTTGTCTTTATATAGCGGTTGAATAGGTTGTTTCATATTATCTCCAATAGGTAGCCAAAACGGGTCTTAGCTGTAGCTTGGTTTTGTTGTCGGTGAAAATTTTGAAGTATTCGCAGATGTCTGAAACGACAAGCGGAATTTCCGGAACGATTATCTTATCCAATTCTTCTTGCGGAAAGTTTCCGAATCTGTTATCTAAAACTTCACTGCCGAAATAGAAAATACCGTGAATTCTTTCTACTGGATAAAGATGTTCTCCTGTTTTGGAATACATCCAAAATTGCTGATAGGGGTAATATCCGTCACGTAGGAACTGAACTGTGTCTTTCATCGGTTTCTTACCGCTATCCCTTTTCAGATAGTCTTCAATATAATCGATACCGTCATCTGTTCTTTGATTCAAAGGCCAGCCGTCTCCGATAATAATAGTATTTTCCCACGTTTCAGCGTCATAGAAAACCAAGTCTTGAAGAGACAATTCCGGATACAGATTAAAGGCAAGATGATTTATCCTGTGTCTATCTTCGTTATTCCTGTCTTGTTCTATAATCCAATCTTGGAACTTCTTTAGTTCGTCTTTGCCGACGAAAAGATTGTTCAAGACATCCCAATTGATTCTTGTATCATTTTCCGTTAGGTCTGTAATAGCCCAACCGATTTTCTTGTGTATTCTGATTCCCATATTTAAATTCCTTGTCTAAATCATTAAGGCAGTGTTACCCATGATCCTATTCTCATAGAAAACCAAGTATAACATTTCCAAGGTTCCGGTGGTTCTGGGAGTCTTTCCATTGACCACAGCTTAAAGAATGCATTAGTTCCGTTGCCATAAGTTACAACATGGACAATCGCGACAGGGGCATTTGTAAATTCCCAAAATGTAGCGAATCCGAAATAGTTGGTTTCTGTTTCTTTTGCCCTTTCATACCGGATGGTTTCTATATAATTACTGTAGGCGATAGGGATAATGGGTTCTGAAAACAAAGATGTTGTCAGGGCGGCGATAAGGCCGATGATGTAAACTTTTTTCATTGAGGTATTCATAATTTATCCTTTGATTAGATTGAAAACACAGAACCAAAACAGGTAATACAGAAGTGTAAGGATTCCACATACGAAAAGACAAAGCCTGTGGTTAGGAAGTTCTTTTTGAATAAAAAATTCAGGAGGCCACTGTCTGCGTTCTTCCTTTTCAATATGATGAACGATTCCATAGATAGTAAAGAAAGGAGTAATACAGGTGCAAAGTAATAATACAAATATGCAACTTACATCACAGGAATAACGTTTTATTTTCTGCAAAGCCGGATTCTCTTTGTAAAGCACTTCGTTCATTTTTCTCCTTTAGTGTGAACAACCTTTGTTGAGGTAGTTACAACAGTTTTGGGGAGTTCTGCTATCGTTTTCCTCTTCTGAAAAATCATCAGAATAATTCAAGAACTTGTTACAACCAAGACAAACAGGATCGTCTGCATAAACTTCTGGCTTCTCGAAGTAAATCATTCCTCTTTTGAACGGCAATTCTGGACATCCCAAAAATAGATGAGGTCCAAAATCTTCCATCAAAGACCAAAGTTCATCACTATATAGTCCAGATTTCTCATCATAGTTCATGGACTTAAGACGCCACGCGCATTCTCTTTTGAGTATTTTCTTTCCTTGTTTTGTTAAGAAAACATACACGACATCGTTAACGTTTATCTTTTTCATGTTTTCACCACCTTTCTTTCTTTTTCCTTTTCTTTTTACAACGGCAAAAACCTTTTCGGCTTTTGAATGCAAACACTTTAACAAATCCCTTCTGCCTTGTCAAGTGCTTGTATCGTTTTTTCATGCGCCCGCAGGGGGCGCAACAGGAAAAGGAAGCGAGAATTAAAAGCGCGTTTTGTTTCAATTCATGCGCCCGCAGGGGGCGCAACTGTGATTTTGTCTGTATTCATCGGCTTAACGTGGTTTCAATTCATGCGCCCTTTACAGGGGACAACTGTTCAAAAAGTGATGACGTTCACCAAATTTGAACGTTCACGGTTTCGTGAACACGGATTCATCTGTGAACACAAATTACTTCGTTCTGAAGAAATCGACGATATCCATAGTCGTGGCTACGCCGGAAATCAGTCCAAAAAGTTTGCTTTCAAAAGTGCTGACCTTAAAATCAACTCCTTGTGATTGGCAAATCGCTTCTGCAAGAATCATGATTCCCACAAAAATAACAGTTCTCATTTAGTCCCTCCACTTTCCGATGGTTTTTAAAAAGGCTTCCGCTCGTTGGTGTGCTGTTGCGCAAATCAAAACTGCCCCCTTAAAAGGAGACTCGGTGTCAGATCTTACAACTTCCATCAAAGCCTCTGTGTAAAAATAATCGCCTTCTTTTTCAATCAGCCATTTCTCGGCTTCGTGCATGGCATTAAGATCATCACAGTAGTCTGGGAAGGCATGCAATTTACCATTAACCTCCATCCACCACTGTTGCGAAGCTCCGGTATCGTCATCTTTAACGATTACAATTTTCCACCCGAGAAATTCAGCAATCGCCTTATTTATTTCTTGGTATATCATATCCAATAGCCTTTGATTTTAATCCTCAACCGAAATTCTGACATGTTAACCCTCTTTCCCTTTCAATACAGACACAATAGCAAATTCAATCTACCTTGTCAATCACAATAATTATCATGTTCCTGCTTGAGATGGGAAATCGCGTCATCGAAATTATGGAAGATAATGGCAGAATGGTATTTAAGCCAAGGAGAAATTTTCATATCATTCGGACAAACAACTACGACATATTTCCCGTTCATCCAAGCATACAATATTTCCATACAGGTTCCGACACTGGGTTTGGGGAAATTGACAAAGAGGATATCGGATTCAAGAATATCTTTCTTGTCTAATTCCACAATTTCTTCTACGCATTCATCTTCTCTACCTCTGTAATCCCTATCCATCGGGTCAACACAGTCTTTAAACTTCGTCTTTAGATAAGTTCTCCAATCCCGACATTCTTCATCTGTACAGCCGTTAATCGGACCACACAAATATACCTTCATTTATTTCTCCTTGTTTGTACTTTTTACAAATTTTGAAAAGCTTTCCATTTCTCAAAATTTTCATCCCAATTCCTTCGTAGAATTTCCCTTAGAACCTTCCAATCCTGTTTAGAATAATTCCCGAAGAAGATACTGGTATCCTTATCGACATAAGTTTCAACAAGCTTTGGGAACCCCTCTTTCCGGATGAAGCTGATATCAACACAAAGGTCCATTCCTTTCAGTTTAGGAGAAATCATGCGAAGCACCATAACCCTTACACCGTCGATGACGTTTTCAAGGTTGTCTGTAATCCCATACAGTTCCACGGCTTCAATAATAGCTTCGTCAAGGCTTTCCGATGTCTTTTCTTTAAGGCTTTCAATCCCTTCAATCAAGTCCTTCTTAAAGCTTTGGTATTCATCTCCGAAAACCTCTGTCAAAGAAATCCTGTTTGAAACTGAATTCTGCTTAACAGAAGTGTTTCCGTTTACGGATTTTGGAATACAGGGAATAAGAATCGGCTTGCACATTTCATCCATCTGCATACAAACAAGCAAGGCATTGGTTCGATCCTCTAAAAGTTCTGCCCGTCCCATACCCTTCTTAGGGTCTGCGAATTTCGGAATGTAGTTGGTAATCTTTACACTTTCCTTCCCAGAGAATCTACGGAAAGGTCTTCCGATTGTCTGAACGGCAAGGGTAATGCTCGATCCTGAACTTGTGTCATGCAACCTGCTACAGGGACACCAGTCCGTACCTTCACGGCCAAGCATACAGGTAACAATAACATCATACTTGGATTTACCCCCGTCTGAAGACTTAGGTTCACATAGAAGTTTAGCCTTGTTCCTGTCTTGTGTGGACTGCGTTACAAGATCCAAAACCCTTGACTTCGGAATAACCTTGTAAATGGCTTTCAATAGGTCTTCAAGTTCCTGTTGGCCCCCGCATCTCCACTTGTTGCCTGTCGCAGGAATGACAACCATGTGCTTCTTGTCGGGCTCAGCTTTGATATTGGCAACGACTTCCTTGATCGGATCGCCGACATATTCCTGATATTCAATACCGAAGTTTTCAATGCCCAAGGTATTGAAGTGTTCAATCCAATCAAGATAGTAGGTTTCGAACTTTGCCTTGGCTTTCTTCGACAACATCAAACCCCTGTCACCCCGATAGGGTGTGGCCGTTGTAAGACAAAGCTTACTGTTGTTATCCTTGGAAGAAAGGAAATAAGAACAGGCTTTTCCAAGATTCGTCTTGATCTCGTCAATAACCACCATCTCGGTATCCGAATATTCATCTCCGTCTTGATCATAGACACCGCTGATATGGTGGGCTTCATCAATCCGTAGGGTAAGGTTCTTTGCGGCTTTAGCTTTCTCAGCGTCATTCAGTTCGTTCCAAACCAAGCCGAAAGACATATGAGTCGTAATGGCAACCATATCAGTAACGAGACTGCCGCCTCTGGTATTCCTTGCAAGGTTCTCCGGGCTTTCCAGCAACCAAGCCTTCAGGCGTTCCTTAATCCCTACGCTGGTTTCATCGCAGAAGTTATGGCTTACCTTCCAGTCATATTGTTTGCCGTCAACCTCAAGGGTCAAATAGGAGCGTTCTTCATCTCCGATAAACCCGGCTCCGATATGCTGTTGCGGCACCAAGATAAGTTGCTTCTGTTTCCAGTTGCTTGTAACGATGTCATGGACAGACAAGGAAACTTGAAGAATCGACTTGCCGCTACCGCAAAATGCAACGATCAGGGAAAAGCGGGAATCCTTAAGCCGGTCATAAGCTTCTGTCTGCCACCAACGCAAAGACTTAACTCTTTGAGAAGGGATGGTCAAATACTTAGGATCACGGTATTGTGGGTTATGCCCACTTACGGATAACGCACTGATTTTTGAAATCATCTAAAAGACCTTTCTGTGTTTCAAACAGAAGAACGATATCAAAATCAGGAAGGATTGTCAATCATCTTATTTGGGGAATATGAATGGTACTTTTTTAGGTAACAATCTAGGCATAATTTCATTAATCGCTTTTTCACAAACAAATTTATCTCCGACAATTTTAATTTCGCCATTCGTAAAAGATATTGTGACTTTTGAATTTTCATCAGGAGTCAGTTCTCTTCTGATTTTCAAAATTAATTCTTTTGTCATTTCATCAGTAATCTCTTTTCCCGTATTTCTAGTATCTTGGAAATTAGTGAAAGATGTTTTGAAATTAATCATTTTTGCCCTTTTTTATGGGAACCAATGAGGTGCCAGTCTTCTGATTTTCAAATCAAAATCCTGATCATATCTATGGTCTTCCTTGTTAGTAAGATAGTAAAGCACTCTGTAATTTTTAGTGTTGTGGTTTGGTTTATACCCTTCCTTCGCGAAAGATAGAAGTTCTTCCTTTTCATTAGGTGGAAGTTTTTCTTCAAACCAAGACGGGTTAAGTGCCAGAATTTTTCTCTTAAAGAAAGAGTCAAAATACTCCGATGTGTTGTTTACCAAAATATTGAAAATCATACCATAAAGTTCATGTCTGGCATCTGGTCTCTGTTCTCCGTTTCTGGCCGATTTTGTCAACTCATACTTTATTTCTTCCAAACAAGCACCTTCTCCTATAATCCATAAAGGATTAAGATTGAGAATCCTTTGTCTAAATTCTGCATCAAATAATTCATTCCCCTTCTCTAAGTAATCAGAAAGTCGAGGACTTGAAGACGGCTTCTTTTTCCCAAGTATAGCAAGCCTCATCAATTCCTGTTTCTCTAGGCTGAACGGGACGACGGAAGCCACAAGATTTTCTTGGCAAAAGAATGCAAGTTCTGGCATCACTTCTAACAACTTCCTTTTTTGATAAGGTAGAAGTTCTCCTTTAATTAGCTTCTTCTTTTGCACACGGAACCAAGCTTCAATTTGTTTCGTTTCTTCGTCTTTCATTTGTCAGCTTTCTTTTTCGGCTTGAACCAATCTGGACGCAGGGCGCGAATTTCTGCATCAAATTCAGGATCGTAAGCGGAACAATTATAATGGGTATAAGAATATAACAGTCTCCCAATTTTTGTTTTTAAAGAAGGTTTTTCAATGCCCTCTTGCGCCATCAACAACAAAGAGTTTTTTCTTTCTTTACAGACATCCAAAGTGGTAATGAACCATGACGGATTGTTTTTTTTAATTTCAATTACAAATTCTTCGTCATATTGTTCGCCGCGCAGATAGTTTTGAAGACATGCTCCTATCTTTGTTTTTTGTGATGGTCTAGGTAGACCGCTAATCGCCATATTTAGAAGTATTTGCTTGTTTTTATAAGAACGGCTTTGTTTTACAAACCAATCTTTCCTTAGAAAACGAATAGTTTTAAAATATGGCTTATATTTATTACGGTTCCAAAATTCCATAATTTGAGGATTATTCAAAGGGAAATCTCCGCCATCATTCGCTATTTTTAATATTTCTTGAATCAGTAAGAAATTAGAATGCGAAACTGAACAGCCGCATCGCTTAACCCGTTTTTTCGGCAGAAGAGACGGAGAAATAGACCTTATTTTTTCTACAAATTTTTCATCAATTAATTTTCCATGAGTTGTCAATTTCTTAAATAATGTATAAAGACTCTTGTCTAGTGTTTTTACATCTCCCCCGCTTCCTAGTATTTTAATTATTTCATTTTTTCTGAGAGTCATTAAATCTTTACGAGACAACAACCATTCTGGACGAATTTTCATAATCTCTTGATAAAAAATTTCATCAAAACAGTTAGTGTTCTCCCTAGTATATTGTCTAAAAACATTACCTAATTCATCTTTCCCATTTGGCCTTGGTCTTGGAAAACCAAGTTTCGCCATCTCCAATAATTTCTTTTTTCTATTTTTTGCAATTTCAAAATGAGTTATCCAGTCTGGATTCGCTAGACTAATTTCATTAGCAAAAATAGGGTCATAAGAATCACTTCCGACCAAAGTGTAACGCCTTAATATGGAACCAAGTTTTGTTTTTTGCCTTGGCATTGGATCTCCGCAATGGGCCATTTTCAAAAGTGTTTCCTTATTATGTTTAAGAATATCTGACTGAAAAACAAACCAATCAGAACGAAGTTTTTTTAATTTATCAGAAAATTCAGCATCATAACATTTGCTTTTTAAAATAGTATAAGTAGAGAGAGCTGTGCCAATTTCAGTTCGTTTGCTAGGCCTTGGAAGTCCCTTCCTTGCCATTTCTATCAAAACCCGTTTGTTCTCCGCCACAGTATCCGGAAGTTCAAAGACAAACCCTGCTTCTGTAAGTTTCTGAATTTGTTTCTTTGTCAGCTTGCCGTCACGGAAAGCCTTACGTTGCTTATTTGCCCAGCCCTGAATTCTTTGTTTTTCATTCATTCCGGATATTCCTTCCTAAACCAATCAGGCCTTAATTCCATTATTTTATCTCTAAAAGATTGGTCGAACGTAGATGCGTGTCTATCGGAAGCATAACACAGTAACGGTCTCCCCATAGGGTGCTTTCCTCTTAATGGTTTCTCCTTACCACTTCTAGCCATCTCTATAATCTTCAGTTTATTTTCTTTTACGGTGTCTTTAAACCAATCCGGTCTCATGCGTTTTATTTCTTTTGTAAATAAAGGGTCTTTTGCGTTCTGTATTTTTGATGTGTATCTACAAAGTGCGTTTCCCAAATCCGTCCCATATGGGGGACGTACATCTCCATTTTTTGCCATTTCTAATAGTTTATCTTTTCGAATTTTAGCGGTATCGATAAACCAGTCTGGACGTAAAGACATAATTTTTTGATGGAATTCTTTATCATAACATCCATTATTGGGATTGGTGTAATTTTTAAATTGATTTCTAAGAGAACTTCCTGTTTTAGGCTTGGGGCTTCCTTCTTTCGCCAAATCAAATAATTCGCATTTATGTTGAACCGATGTCTTAATTGGTTCAAGTCTAAAACCAGCCTCTCTAAGTTTTTGAACTTGAATCAGTGACAATTTACCCTTTTTATAAGCCATTCTCTGTCTATTTTCCCATTCTTTTATTCGTTTTTCTATCATTTTCACATCGGCACCTACTGATTCTTGTAGAAGACAAACGTTCCCATATCGGTTTTTCCCGTCATACTGTATTCGTAATTGACAATCTTGGTTTCCCATTTCTGTAGTTCCGTAACAGGTATTTCTTTCTGAATGGATTGCAACAAAACATCCGGGTTGAATTTCCTCTTGCTTCTTGGGTCATTAAGCATGACGTTTGCAAATACCACCGTATACCCCGGACACCTGAGCATTGTTGCCGTCAACATTTTAATGGCATTCTTATGATCGGCAAAGCTGGTTGTATCGAGATAGACGAGTCCGGGATTAAACCTATGACTACAGATAGCTTCATTCCAGTCCCCACAAATCCAAGTAGCCTTGGGATGACAGGTTTTGTTTGCGTTGATGATGTCCGAGTCTCTATCCACACCGACAAATTGAGACTCTGTTATTACACCTGCTTCAATAAGCTGAACAATTTCAGACCCAGAATCACGTCCCTGTAAATTGCAAAGAGTCCAATAAGATCGGTTCTGAGGAAGATGCTGATTTCCTGTAAGGCTTCGGAAGATACGGATGTTTTCCAACCTTGCCTTAATCTTGTGGATGGATTTGTTATACCCTAGTTTCAAAACTTAGATCTTTCCTTTAAAACCATACTTTATCAAAGACTGGGAATATTGTCAAAATATTATCAAGTGGTCATTCTGGGTTTACAGGGTATGCCCAATAAACAATATCTTCCCAGGTATTTGGTCTCTCTGCCCAACATTCTCCCGTGTGCCAACAGGTGTCATGTAACCAAATCCCGTCTTCCATATTCTTGTTCCTAACAGCCACCCATACCAAAACATCGGGTTTAGGTAGTTTCTGATCGCTTCTAATCCATTCAAGTTTGTTTTTCATTTATTTCCCGAAACCTACTTTAACAAGTTTTCCCGAAGTCTGTTTGGCATCCGCTTCTTTTTGCAAGCCCGACAACAGTATTTCAGAAGTAACGGCGGTGTCGAGATAATACAGACGTTGCCGAACGGTTCGGAAATCTCCCGGAGTCAGGGTATTGATTTGATCCAAAGCCGCTCTCGTTTCTTTTGTAAATTCTGTGTTGAAATTCTTAAACAGGCGTTCCCAGAATTTCTGTTTTCCGTCATTGGTCAAGTCGTAGAATTCCACCTTAAAGGTAAACCTACGGATAGCCGCTTTATCCACTCTGTCTTTACAGTTGGTAGCGGCAAACATCACGCCTTCAAAGTTTTCCATACACCTTAGGATTTCATTAACTTGGGTAACTTCAAAACTTCTGGCGGCATCTTCCCTTTTGGCAAGCAAACCGTCAAGTTCATCCAAGAAAATGATATGGTCTTCTTTTTTGGCTTTGTCGAAAGCTCCCTTGATAGAGGCTTCCGTTTCACCGACATACTTACCCAAGACATCGGAACCCATAATGACATCAACTTCTTTGCCGGTTTCCCTGCCTACATATTTGACAAATTCAGTTTTACCGGTTCCGGGGTTTCCGGTTAACAGGATATTCATTCTAGGGGCATCTGGATCTTTATCTTTGGCTTCCTTAAACTTTTTAACGGCATTGACGATCATTTTAAGGTCTTCGCTTGTATTCAAACCTTCCAAGCTGAATCCGTTATTTCTGTTTGGATTAACAACAGATGCTTTCTGTTCTTCTTCTTGTTCTGTTTCCGGTTCGGGTTCCGGAGGGTAAACATAGTAATAGGTTTTATTGTCGTAATCGCATAATGGATGAAGTTTCCCCGTAGAACAGAAAACTTTAAATTCTTTATCGCTCTTAGGGTTAAAGTCAAATGTGGGATTATTTAGCAAAAGGCCTTTATCAACAAGGAATTCGCAGATTCTTTCAGACTCATAAAAGATGAGTCCACAAGTAATTCTACAAATTCTATTGGACTTTTTTCCCACCGAATATCCGTATCTACTGAATCCGAAGTGATTATGTTTTGCCATACCCTTAAACAAGTATACTTTTTCCGTTAGATTCAACTGTATATTGTTTGGAATCCCCAAAAGGACTTTAGTGAAAACAACAAAGAATATGTCGATGAAACACTTACAAGTGAAATCGATATCTTCATAAGATTTTGCTTTCCTGTCTTCAGGATTGACTTCGTTATATAAGAACAGAATGTCTTTATTCGAAAAGAAGTGTTCAAAAATAGGTGACAGATGGATATTCGAACTGTATTCTGAATTCTGTACTTCTTCTATAAGGTTAATGACAAAATAGATGGCACTACTAAAGACACTTGGTTCGAATTTTCCCTTCTCCTGACAATTCAGAACCTGATCAGTATACTTTTTAATCAAAGAAGAAATTTCCATTTTTAACCGTCTTTCTCTTTCATTTATCTAGTCGGATGTTATAAGAGTAACGCTTTTGGCATTGCTTTTCTCTTCAAGGAACCTTGCATAACTGAAGTATACGTTGTTCTTTTTCTGTAAGATGATTTCCTGATTCCAGTCATGTATCTCCACAATCCGATAACAGGCAAAGCGTGTACGTCCGTCTCCGAGGTAGGAATCCCTATGCCATTCCACGGCAAGATTATCTCCTACCTTCAGCGACTCAAAGTCTTCAAGCGTTAGAATGTGTTTGAGAACTATCATATCGTTTCTCCTTTACTTCGTCCAAGCGTCTTTCTGATTGTGCTTATCAAGAAACGACCGAGCTGGACATGTGCGATCCTCAAAAAAAGCGCAGTCAAAAAAAGGTTCTCCGTTTCGTTCTGTCATGCACGGCCCACCTACCTGCTGATAGATGCGAATCATTTCACGCATCTTGTCACAGGCTTCCTCAACTTCATCTGTCGTAACACATGCCCCTTCAACGAGTGTCCATCCGTTATGGCAGTCCAAACCGCAAAGTTCATGTTTAGAAACAGATGCCAAGTCACAATCACGACAATCACAAATGGATGCTTTATAGACTCTTCCATCGGTATGCGTGTAATACCTGCCGTCTTCACCTCTTTGCCCGCGTTTCGGATAGTTTTCCATATCAATTCCTTTCTGTTGTCCGGAGTTATGATGTAAAAATGTTGGGAAGCAGTGGTGGCGGCATAGGTCTTGTCATCACTTCAATCCAATCACACATAAAGTTTCTGACATCCTTGTCATTTGAGGCCACAAGGGCCTTTTTAAGGCTTGCGAAGAAGACCTCACCGTCTAGAAGGTTGTTGGGGAGGAAGCCCTCACAGACCTTCCTAGAGGCTTCTACGTCGTCGATTTCCCAACTGCAACTGTATCGTAGGTATTTGTATTTCACATCTTCCCCGCCCAAATTCCACGTTCATCAAAAGGATTTGGTTCCGTGTACTCTTTATCCTTGTTGTCACAATCATGCCGAAAACTATTGAGATCAGAAAGATATTCCGCCTCTTCCAGACGGATGTCAAGAACATCATACCAATCAAAGAAAGTATCGATTCCCTTCAGAACGCAGATATTGTTCCGGTTGGCAAAGATGAAGTCTCGAATGGCATCCCGCCAGCAACTGTCATGGTAGCTAAGGATCTTCATCTCACCTACGATGCGTTTCCCGTTTTCGTCAATACGTTCCTCTTGAACCGCAACATAAACGTAGTTATCGGGGGCGTAGATATACATATGATGGACCTCATACTGGTCTTCATCCTTTGTATTGAAGTCAAATCCGACATGCATCATTTTCGGCGATTTCTCGTTCCGCTGGCCTTTCCCGCCAATCTTTTCGAATTCCCGACAAATGATATCGCTAAGGATGTATTCAATCATTTCTGCACCTCTTTCTTGGTTTGAAGATGATGGAAGATTAGCATATTCAGTTGATAATGTCAAGAGGGTGTTTTTTATTTGTAGAGCCTAAGAAACTTGAACATCTTCGGGTATTCTTCTCTCGGTTTGAAGGCAATTGCAACTTCCATTCCACCCAAAGCCGATTCTGTAATGATGACATTATCTTCGATAACCTTAGCCTTCTCGAATTCCGTATCATTCACTTTGCAGATGACCTTATAGAAGGTGCCAGCAAGCCATTTCGAAACCTCAGGGGTGTCCCTGAACCTGTTATTACAAGCAACACTGGCATGACAGGCAGATGTTATCGCTAAGCCAATAGGAACACTTTCCCTAACAAGAATGTACATCTTCATAACTTACCTCTAAATGTCTCCCGAAACCGTATTGACGCTACCTCCGATATTCTGACATTCAACGTCCCCAGAAGTAGGAAACACAGAACCCTCCACGTTTCCGCAACGGATATCCCCTGATGTGGATTTCAGATTCCCTTTGACATTTCCTTTTACATTGATATCCCCGGAAAGAGTTGCTACACTTTCGCACTCGTCCATATCGACCGAATCCGCATGATGGTTCCCGACGAGGGCTTGGTCTCGGTCATTAAAATCACGGACAAGCAATTCGGCGATATCGTTAACATTATTGGCAGAAAAGCCAAACCGCCACCCAAAGCGCCATTGCAACTCGAACTGTTTTAGACCAAAAAAGTTGCGGAGGTGACATTATTGCGCCAAAAACCTTAGTTCTTTCCCTCTCTCTTTTCTTTGTAACCGTCTCACAATAAAGAAAATAGAACTTCAATACTGTTCCCGATTCTCAAAGAGCATCAAATCACAACTGTTCGTTTATCTTCCTTACCTTCATCTTTTGAGTCCCCCGATATTATGATCCACATAATCCATAGCTAATGCTGAATATTCATGTAAACAGCCAAATATCCAAGAAAGAAACCAAAATACAGACATCAGAATTATTCTTACAAACAAGAGCAAGGCAGTGACTATAAATTTCATTGGTTTTCCCACTTTCTACAACTGTCGGTTTCTTTCACAATGAATATTTCTCCGTCGTCATCACAGCAACAATATCCTTCTTTTTTTCTAATGACAGACTTCGTAAACCAAAGGCACTTGGAACAAGAAAAGACTTCCTTTCTCCTGTCTTCGTATTCATCACAGCAAATGACATCGAATTCAGATTCATCTTTAGGCATCCAGATATTACCTGTTGATGTCCAAAAAAGAGGGATTTCAAACCCGCAAAAAGAAAGTGGTTCTATTTCTCTGAAGAAGTACCCGTTATGATGTTGTGGTTCCTGTGGAAACGGATAGCTTGAAAGATAGATGCCCGCTGTTTTCTTACAGAAGATGATTTTAGACCAAGGGAATAATATTTGCATTACAATACCTTTCAAATTCGATAGACGGACTGACATTCAGACAACACCATGACTGTTTTCCATACTTTATTTACGCCACAAACAATCCCGTCAACAATCCTGACAACATGGACTGGACTCATAAGGTCTCCGTATTTTTCCGAATGATTGATATTTGTGACGAACCTTATTCTTTGGCCGTCTTTTAATTCAGAAAGGTCTTTAACTTTTACCATAATTTGATGACCTTGGCCTTAATATGAAGATAAACGCTTTCTTCATTGTCTTTCTGCCACTGAACCCATTCTTTAAAGTCTTTCTTTCGAAGTGCCTTAACCTTGGCTTCTATAGGGTGTCTTGCCAATACTTCTGTATAACAATA
>JALNVE010000019.1 GCA_023227695.1 Paludibacteraceae bacterium | reverse complement strand
ATGAAGATAAACGCTTTCTTCATTGTCTTTCTGCCACTGAACCCATTCTTTAAAGTCTTTCTTTCGAAGTGCCTTAACCTTGGCTTCTATAGGGTGTCTTGCCAATACTTCTGTATAACAATAGAATTTTATTTTCGGGCCACTGCCATTATCAAGGACTGGTTCTATTTCTTCTATTTCTCCGCTACGGACTCCGTATAGTTTAATGTCACTAGACATATACTTCTCCCAATTTCAAAATATAAACCTTTTCTTCCTTTGCGCCCCATAGAGGGTTTCCATAACCGATATCAATCCCAAGAAGCTTAACAGTGAAGACTGGACTATCTTTATGATATCCGTTCCTAAAGGTGACTAAATCATAAGATTTGCCGTCAAACCGCTTAGACCAATACGGCTTGATTTCTCTATATTCTTCTTTCTTATTTCCAGAAAGAATCATGTCGAACCACCGTTTTTTCAGCGTCAGATTCAGTATTTTCATTTCGAAGAATTTGTTTTGTCTTCCGAAACCCTTTCGAATGATTTCGGAATCGTGCCGGTAATATATAAATGAATACGGGCGAGATAAATCTTGTCATTCGTAAACAAAACGTTTTTAATTTGGTGGGAGAGGTTAGATTCGCACTAACACGGAAGGTCGGTTATCAACCGTTCTGACCTATTCCAACATGTAAGCATATTGTTCCTTAGCGCTTGGTCGTAACGCTTTGGTATACTCACATGTCGCGTCTGCAATTTCCGCCACTCCCCCTTAACCTACAAGAACAGATAGAATACCATTTTGATTTTTTCATTCCTAAATGCGTTTGCTGAGAATGTAATGAGCCAGACGATAATTATCTTTCAAGCTTCCCTCTTCGAGATCGATCATATCGTCTTCAATATCCGCGATTTTGATAACGACGGCATAGGGATTCTTCTTTACCCTCATAATGAAGTCAAAGTAGGTTTCCTTATCCTTGTCTCGGCTAAGCGTAGAAACGACATCAACAACATCCTGACTAAAACCAGCATCCAAGAGCGTCTGTGCCGTCACCTTGACACCGTTGATATATCCGTCTTCAATGCTATCGTGAAGAAGCGAAGCGGGTCCAATGACGTTGTAATTGTAAATACAGATAGACATTCCCTCGGCCAAGATCCTCTGAAACACCCGGAAGGGGTGAATCATATACGGCTTTCCTTTGTCTTCCCCCATCTTTTTTGTCTGTCCAGCATGTGCAAGCTTTGCGAAAGCCAGAGCCTTATCAAGAACTTCATTGTAACCGTCTTCCATATCAGAATCATAGTTGTCGTTCATTTTTTCTTACTTTCTAGGAAACTATCAGGAATCCCTGTCACGGTGTCGATTTCTTTTACAAGCTTTTCCATCATTTCTACCAGTTCCCGCCTTTTCTGTTCCCTCTTGTGAAGGTCTTCAAGAAATCCGTCTGTAAACAAGGGTTTCGGTAGATTCATTCACGATTTCCTCTTTTGTTGACAACACTTTATCAAATTCACTGTCAGAAGTCAATACCAACAAGTAATTATTCTCTTGGCTTGACGAAAAATTTACCATTCACTTCGACAGAAGATTCTGTCTTTTTTGTGGAATCGGCATCTCCATCTACGACAGGAATGGACCTCAGATCTGGTATTCCTGTTAACTTTACCGGATCAATCTGATTATAAGGCATGTCACTAGAAACCTTTATTTCTCCGAAGCTTATTTCTGTTGAAGGGATAACTTGGAAATCCTTTTCTACGACTTCAAGTTTTGTGGCGGGATATGAACCACAACCATCCCAATTCGGGTCCACTTCTTTCGGATCGCAGTTTGTATTCATTTCCTTAAGAAGTTCTTTTTCCAAGACATCTTCTTCCTTCGGACACCTTTCAGTCAATTCTTCATATATATAAGATGTAAAATCCAACATGAAAGTTTCCCCGTTAAAGGAAACGATAACCTCCGGTTTCGAACTCTTTTTAAAAAGACCAGAAATAAATGATTTCAACGCTTTAAATCGGCTTATTGGAAATAGATCTTCTGGAATATCACGGTTTTGGAAATCGTATTCTTTATCCAATTCCTTCATTTCCTTTTTGTAGTTTCCTTCTTCCCTAAAATTTTTTGCTAACTTTTCCATTAAACAAACATTACCGACTTTCTTTCCATTCTTGCTCATTTTATTTATTTTCCTTTTGTTTGCTGGAATACCTATCTTCCATATAATCGTTTCCTATTCCGAACAAAGCATTAATTTCTCTTTCTAGTTTTCGGTTATAGCTGAACCTGTTTTTAATAGATTCCCAAATTCCGATTTTCTTTGTATTAAGGGACGGAACATTTTTCTTGTTCCTGTTTTTCCAAGCAATGAATCCTTCGACATATGGATTAGACATTTTCAATTTCCTTTTTTTAAATCATCGATTCTCTTATTAATTTCATCTCTTACTCCGTAATTTTCAAAGCCAAAGTTAAAAATAAGATATCCCTTATCTCTATTCTTTTCTAGTGCTTTCACAGATTTATTTCCCCAAGCTACAAGGATAGACCCGCAAGCGCTACCTCTTCCCTTTGTTATTCCGTTGCCGTCTACGAATTTTATTCTTCCTTTCAGGAACAATGTGGCATCGGCCTTCTTTATATAGTCATGAAACCATCTGCAATCAGTTCTGCTGAAAAGAAGGGCGATTCCGTTTCTATGCCTGCTCATTTTGTTTAGGAAAGGAGCCGTTAGCCTTCCATATGGAGGATTCAACCATACACAGCCTTCCCAGTCTTTTTCCAGACTGTTATCGGCTTCCGTATAGATGTTCTTCACAGGAATCCAAGGAAGTCTTTCTTTCGGATGACACGGATCTAAATCGAATTCCATACCAAGCCAATCAAATATATACTTCGGAGTATACCATTCACAGCTTTGATTAACCGAACTTTCATGCGTAAAACCAGTTTTATTCAATATATTTTTCCTTTTGGTCCAACAGGCGGGATTTAGTACCCGCAATCCCGGAATAAACATCCACCTTAACCGTCAAACACTTGCTAGCAACATGTCTGACCTCTGCCGGTTATTACCCCGGCTTATTTCGCGTTTTACAAATTAAACTACTGTCGGAAAAGAAAATCATTTATACCATCAAGTTCATGACTGATAACAGCCATCGCTTTCTTAGACCACTTTCTGGATGTTTCACGTATCATGTAAAGTTTAGTTTTTAACATCCAGGCCAAAACACAGGCTTCTGCTTCATGTCTGTTTAATTCCGTAAGATTCAATTCGCAGATTTGGGTTTCAATCACGGCGTTATACATTCCTTCGACATCAAGAACCTCTGACTTCCAGTAATTCCTTTGGATTTCCATATCATGAAGGACTGCCCTTAATTGTTCTAGGTCTATACATTCTCCGTCGATCTTCGTCAGATACGCATCTGTTTCAGGAGTTGGAAGACTATAATCGACATCATCTGGCATCTGCATAAAAAGCCTCTAATTTTTTAGTTTGTTCTTCAATTTCTGATTGAAATCTTGTTATCTCTTCTTTCATCTCTAAAATTCGTTTTTCATAAAATGCAATCCCGGAATTTATTTCAGATTTAGCCATCTGTTTTATTGTTTCATAATCTGTTGAGAATTTATTATCATACATCGGTCTTCCGGAATGCGTGACATTCGGCCAGCCAAGTTCTTCGCAAAAGTCCTTTTTAATTTCCCCGTTTTCTACTGTGAAAACATTAATGAATTTTTCAAAAGAATCAGGAGTCTTTATCAATTCTACAAGTTTTCCTTTGTCTGAACAAAGATCACTGAAAATCCTATTCAGGTCAGAATTTTCACTTGTCCAATGACCCCAAGAAACATCACCTGTTTCATAGATAACGATTAAGTCCTTTATATATGGGCTTCCTATTTTGATTACCCCGTTTTCGGAACAAACGATGTGTTCAATTTTATAGTGTTCTTTAACATTCTTCCATCCCATTATCGGCCTCCTCCTCCTAAAATGTAGATTCCGTGATCATCTTCCCATTGTTCCCGTATTTCTTTCCCGTATTTTTCTAGTAGACGGGTTTCAAATTTCCAAACGAAATACTTGAAATAATAACACACCCTCTTGTATAGTCCCTACTTTTTCTAATCCAGGATGCCAACCCAAAGGCGGCTTAAAGCAAAAGACGCCCTTAAGCCTAAACCGCAAGTATTTTAGGATTATCTTTTCCACAGAAATTCATTTACCCTTGTTTTCGAAAATCATTTTTTAGACTTCCTTTGGAAAAGGATCAAAATAAATTGTCAAATCAACAAGTTGACCGTCATCTTGTTTCCGCCAATCAATTCTTTTCACCGAACACAGATTAATTCCCATCATGTTCGTAATAACCGTTACAGGTAACGGGCAATAAGCTGTGTCTAAATCGGGGTTATTTGCAATTTTTAGGGTTCCTTTTTTCATAGCGTTTCCTCCATCACTGTTTTTGTTAATTCTTTATTTAAGATTGTTTTTGTATATTCTGCGGCTAGGATTTCCGCAAGAAGATGTTTGGCATTTTCACTAAGATGACTACTAAATTCAGCAGAAAAATCTCTGCGTGACCTGTACGTTTCCTTGCCCAGTCTTTCTGCGACGACACAAATAAGGTCTAACATTTCTGTTAGTTCCATCGCCTCCGCGAGGTCACTGACTTCAATTTCTATTGTCTTATTTGTTAAGATTTTCATATCTTCCTTATAGATATTCCGAAGATACCTTTTCGTGCCGGATTCCGATGCCTTCGCAATCAAAGACGGTATCTGCGTGTTCCTTTCTGTCTACTATTTCACCTCTGGCCGTTGCATGAATGGTCAAAAGGTCATAAAGATTAGGACGCTTACCGCAGACAAGCGCCTTGATACCGTTTACAATACCGGTACCCGACTTGCCGACAGTGTTGCAATCGGCAAACCTTCGCTTAAGGCTGATATCCATCCAAACCATCTTGTTTTCAATCAAGTCGAAAGCCATTGCCAAATTGCTTGTGGTATCTCCGGTCAAACGGAAACACTGCTTGACAGTCTTGATTTCATGAATCTTACCCGTGCTTTGTAAATCGCGTTCAATATAGCCACCGCAACATTCTTCAATTTCCTTATACGGGGTTCCACGGAAGCTGATTACAGACATCAGAACATAACGGATTCCACGGTTTACCGCTTCCCTTGTATCAATGTCAATGTATTCAGCGGCTCCGTTGGGTGCCGTAACAATATCTCCGCTATGACAAGCCCAATTTTCCCTAAGATTGTAAAAACAAATATCGGCTACCTTGTTGAAGTTGGCATCTAAAGCCGTAGCTGAAAGATCGATATCAACACCATATCCCTTCCACCACACGAAGAATCGCAAATACTTGCGGCCTTCCAACGCTGTTTTTGTTCCCCTTACCAAGGTCTTCATTCCGGTAGAAGAGGCGCTACGCATTGCAAAAGGAATGTTGTATCCCTTTAATTCAGGGTCGATATACACCTTTCCCAAAGCAGGAAGTTTCTTGAAACGCTGGAGAAGTGCGGATTCGCAAATTCCAACAACTTCATCGCTAGCATAAGACATAGCTTCGTCATTCTTATGAAAAGGAAGAATCGTCGCTGTTGTAAGATTTCCCTTCGGCATTGCGACACGCAAACCCAACCTCTTCTGGAAATGTGTACGGACCTGCATCAAAACCTGCGTAGACACCTGTTCAGCGACTTCTCTGAACAAAGACAATACTTCATAAGGGTCTTGCGTCCTAAGCAGGTGGTCAAGCCTACGTGCCATTTCTCCGGGCCTATGAGAAAGAACTTCCTTGACTTGATTCCAATCTCCGTTTTTGATCCCGTTTTCTACAATAGATGCCTGTGTCTTAAAACCGTACTTCTTATAGAGAGAAGAATAAGCCATTTTCAGATTATAATTGAAATCTGATTTTTCATGCGGATGAATCTTTTCGGCAAGCCGTTCCCAATACGGCTTGAAACGATACATGTCATCGATTGCGGTTCCGATATCCTTAGCGCAAATCTTTTCCAAAACATTCTTGATAAATGCACGATCCGATCTCTTCATCTTTCCAAAAACCGGAGGTTCTGAAAGACTGACATCTCCTCCGCTAATCTTGACGGCATAGCGCAAGACATCAGTAACAGTCTTAAAGAGATGCGCGAGTGAATACGTTTTCCTTCCTTGTGAACGGAAAATTCCGACAACAGTAGCAAGATTTTCCTTACAAGGAACGGATTCGATAACGACCGAAGGAAAAGCGTTGACAAGAATACCTACGTCTTCTATATCCTGTTGAGACCAAGCTGTCTTTGAACCCAAAAGATTCTGATAGAAATCTTTGATTTCTCCGTTCTTGACGATTCCAATTTCCGTCAAAGGATGCTTTTCATTAATTACCGGCCTAGACTTTTCTTCCACATCAGGAAGAATGGAAGTTCCGAACAAATAGGAACCCCAATAATGAATGATGGCATTGATATACAGTTCCGAATCACTTGCTGACATCACTTGTTCAGGGAAATTTACATAGAATGGCTTAAACTGGCAACCCTTGACGGATTCAATCTTTTTGACGATATCTGCATAAAGAAAAGCTACCTTATGCCGGTTTATGCCGATGAGACTTTCAAATGCGTCCTTGGACAGAAAATAACCATATGCTTCAAGATTCTTTGAAACAGTAGACACGAAAGGGATGTCTGCCTTCAACGAATATCCATCTTTTCCAAATTCATCTAGATAAACCTTGTTGAACCTACGGAACATCATTTCAGCTATTTTGTTCATTTTCTTATCCTTTTCTTTAAATTAGGTCTGGGAAGCGGAAAGCTGGTTTTTCCTTAAAAGTATAGAAGGAAGCTTATCCATAGCCAGACAAAGTGGTGTGTCTTACAAATTCGGGCAACAGGAGCCGCCCTTAAACATCAGACACATAACGCGCTAGACGAACACGCATTGTTTCAGCAAATCAAGAAGTACCGATTCCCTCTTCGCTGAGTAGGATTCCGAAGTCCTACGGCTTCTATGCCGGTCCCCACAGGTCTAACCCTGTATGGAGGTTTTTCATTTCAGCCGTTCCGGCACCTTGACGGCCAAAGCATTTATTCTCTGGTTTGCAGTTCTTGTCTCTCTTCAATAAAGATACATTATCAAATCACTTCACTGTTGTCAATAGGGTTTTGTCACTTATTTTTCAATAGATCATTTGTATCAGCGTCATTTATCCTAGCACTGATATTGTCGCAAAGGGTAAGAATCCAAGCTTCCCTAGACTTCGGAGCAACTGGACTCCCTTGAATTCTGCTGGTATGATGACTAAGAATACAGTGTAAAACCTGTTCAAAATACATCTCGTAGGCATCAGGAACAGTCTTTACAGCATCATTCCAATAAATCCCGCTCCTTGAAATGTGATGAATCATTCGCTTGTGTTCGGTTCCCTGCCAAAACCCGTTGACACACTCATAATCATACATTTTCCCGCTATCATGGAAAAGAGATGCAAGAAACAAAACGGGGTAACTAATTCCTTCCCATTCATATTTCATTCCGATAGACAGACAAAGATTGACGGTTTCTGCTGTATGCTGTACCAAGCCCCGAGTACCGTAATGGTGCTGGTGAGGAAGTGAACTTCCCGACCAAAAATTGAAACGTTCGTCTTTTAATAAAATATTTGCAGTTTCATACACACAAATATTCGTCGCAAAGAAATCTTCGGCGACACTTTCAAGGTATTTAAGCGGATCTCCAAAGTTCATATTCTTTTTTAATACCAATCGTTTGTTTCTGTTCTGATAGTCCCGCACTTCGGACAACGATAAAGGAAGAATGTATCATTCAAACATTTAGCTTTGGCGGAAACTTCTTTGCCGTCAATTTCTAAACACAACTTCTGAAAAGGTTCATCCCCTTTCCTGTTGGGATTGAAAACCCCATAATTATCAATTCCACGTTCATGAATATAACCACAAGCACACTTCATATCATTATTAACCTTTCTTGTTAAGTAAATCACATAGGTTTATCAATCTTTTGATTTGATACTCTTCAAGATCCCAACAAAGTCCATAATCAGTGGACTTTGAAGTTCCATATTCTACGGAAATAATGTACTTGTTATCTCCGTGGAGTCCCGGAGTTCGTTCGGCATAGCTTGGATGTTGTGTATCACAAACTGCGGCAATTCCGTTACGAATATCCAAGACATACCGATCTTTTATCAGTTCAGGAATCTTACGTATAACGCAAATAAAGTGATAGACTAACTGTTCGATATGGTACTCCTCAACGGGAATAAATTTTTCTCGGTTCCAGACCAAATCTCCGTCTGAGACTCTGCCGGTATTGACTACTTGAAATCCATCCGGAATTTCAATATTAAAAACTTTGTCTCCTAAAATCTTTAGTGTTTTCATATTATTCTCCTTAGAAATCTTTGCGATCATGGACGGGTATCGGACGATTACCAGGGAAACGACTATCGCTGGAATAAATAAAGTTCCCTCCGAAACTATAGTTTGTCCCGTCTATCCCATATGGACGGGCGCAACTACAATCCTGACCGTGGCGAAGACTCATATCTTCCCGTTTGTCGATTTCAACCAACGGCATCTTTAAGACAAAATCCTTTGCCCTGAAAGGTCCGCCTTGGGGAAGAATCAAAAGAACGGAATTGTTATTGGCAGTGACGCCGTTTTTAGAACAGTCACTCACGCTACAACGATAAACTTCAACAATCAATCCAGAAAGGTCGTTCATTTCTTTATTACTCCTTAGTACTTGCGATTGACGGTAGGACAAATCTTGCGAAGAGCCGTAAGGATATGAGAATCATCGGCATACTTATATGCCTGTTCACAATAGAATCGATGAAGTTTTGCCGCACAGCTTACATCCCAACAGAAACGGCACTGAAGGTCTCTGACTGAATCTGAACGTTCAAAGTCGCCACGCTCGTACTTCTTAACCAAAACGTCCCATCCGCCTACAGATTCAACATACTTGTTGATTTCGGTCTTCATGTGGTCAAAGTGTTCTTCTGTGATTTTCATGTCTTCAGCCTTTCTTGCTTTCGATGACAATACCTTAACACATATCTTCTAATCTGTCAAGAGGGCATATAATCTTTTTAGCCTTTAGGAAGAATCTGTTTTTTTAGCCAATTTCGGTATGCGATATCGATGTCTTTCTTTACAGAGTCCCAACTCTGTTTGTGTGCAACCCTAGACTGTTTCTTTCCGCTCATTTTTTGAATAACCATAATTCTACTCCAATGTCACAATTTCCGTATAATCAGCCGTACCCCTGTTCCAACGCGGGTTGAAATAGTGATACCTCGTGAAGCGAAGAATGGAACGACATCTTCTTCTACGGCTTTTGCAATTTCAACCTTTTCATTGCGCAAGATGTCAATAGGTTTTTTCGCCGATACCAAGCTTGCGACCTTCTGGATTCTCGCCTTTACTTCGGTATTTAAAACCGCCTTAAGACTGCCATTGGGATACCAGTACAAGAATGTCGAAGTATTCGTTTCCTCGATAAATCCAGTAATGGTCCATCCCAAACTAAATCCAATGCTGTCGCTTGATTCCGTCCAAATGGCATTATCCTTTACGTTCGCCTTGTTTTTCCAAGGTTCGATTGCCTCCCATTCCACATTTACAGGAGACCGATCAACCAGAATCGCGCTGACATCAGGAATCCACTGACCCTGATAGTTACGCCTTCCCGTCTGTTTCCAACGGTGTGTAATAGGAATGCGCTTCAATGCAACCTTATGCTTTTCAATAAGAGAAACGCTGTCGAATTTAACCTGCTTTCCCACATCTCCTTCAAGAGGTACAAGATATGCGGTTTGATTGTTTTTAACTTCCACATATTCTTCAGCATCATATGGTTTCCGACAACCTGCCCCCGCAAGAAGGAGAATAAAAAGACAAGGAACCGCCTTCTTTTTAAATGGAACGTTCATTCCCATCATTATTCCTCCCAAAGCAATAAGGAACATCCTAAACAAGTCGATCTTGTTTTCCTTTGTGGCCTCAGAAACGGCGTTGTACTTAAACAGGTCTGCGTTGCCTCCGTTGACGGTTTGGATCGCCGCATCACGTTTTACGGTATCGACAATACCGACTTTCTTAACAACTATAATTCCAAACGCTCCAAACAAGAATGTCAGAAGCCCGATAATAAACACAGCAATACTAATTTTCTTATTCATCTTTTACCTTTCTTTTACCTTTCTTTTAACAACGAACTACTCCACAAAGGGTAGTTCACGCATAACATCATCAGGAATATTTCCCTGCCAGATAAATGAATTTTTCAAAACACGACAAAAGTTTTTCAATCTCGTTGAAGCTCTTAAAGGTCTTGTTCTTGGTTTCCACATCCAGAATCTTGATGGACGGAGAATATGTCTTTCCCCTATTGCTGCCAACGGCTTTAATGGGAATTGACATTTCAATCTTAGACCCTTCTTTTAAGGTACTGAAAAAAATAGGAAGATGTCTTTTTCAAAACCTTTGAAACCACCAGAACCCCGCTTCTCATGTAAATTACTTCATTCATTTTACCACCCCTTTGCACCATTGCTAACTTCATTCTTAACCCAGTTTTCCGTCCAATGTTCATCGGTCTGAACATGGTTCGACCTGACAAACTTAGCCACGTTTTTCCAGAAATCGTTATATCCAAAACCTGTAGTATTCCTGACAACAAAACCTTCTGTTTCCCGGCCGGTCTTTTTCTTGTGGAATTCAAACGCAGCCATAATCTCGTCTTTGTCATAAATACCACGGAAAATGACGGGAACATGAAGGATGCCCAAAAGCTTGCACCATTCTACGGTGTCATCCCAAGACAAGCAGGAATTCTTTTCATTCCAGATGCTGAAACACTGGAAAAAATACTTTTGTGAAGGGAACACATAGGGAATCGAATGTCTGGCATAAAGATCCTCACCGCAAACCCGCCAGTCTTCAGGAATATCATAAGACCATCCCTGAATATTTTTCATCAACCAAGTTTGCCAAGGTTTTCCAAAACCGTCAAGACTGCGGGCATGGGCGCGACCAGCACGATATACGGTCGTGTTTTCACCATCCATCTTCTCCGTCACAACCACTTCCATTCTGACAAACTGGGAATCATCACGAAGTCTCTTATCATCCGAAGAAATAGTCAGGCTATAGGGAAGGTGAAAAGTCCTATGGTATTTCGTTTTCATGTAGATATATTACCATAAGACTTACTGACTGTCAATAGGGTCTACAAAATATCCCCTACGTTTCCGAATGGCCTTTGTAAAATATCAGGAAGTTCTTCAAACCACAGGTCTCCGGGTGACACGGAATACATCGTTACCCAAGATGGATAGAAATGTTTGTGGTCTCCTACACGGATAACAATCCATTCCTTTTCAGTTTCCCTCTGCCTGCTAAAATCTAGATATGTTGTCAAAGTAGATGCTTCGTGTCTCTCTTCTAATTTCCATCCTATGCTTTCAGCTAAAACAATTACGTCTTCGACTACCATTCTCAAATTCAAATCTTTGGTAATTCCTCGACTTCCATCCCTGCTTCTTTCAGCCAATCGGCCACAAGGTGCCTGTGGCAGAAGTCTCCTGGCTTTTCATAGCAAATCAAAGTAACGACATCCTGTCCTTCATAGAAGCCCATAAGTTCTCCCAAAACCTCTTCTAAATTCAAGTTGTTCAGAACTTGTTCTTTGAAGCAGCGTACATATCCGTCGTTATCCAGCTTCCCTTCTTTCCAGTCCATGAAAAAACCGTATTTCGGAGCCAGCTTCTTGTATTGCGGACCCTTGTAAAAAGCTGGTGCTTTCCCGCAAATAGAAATAGGGTTGCTTACTCTTTTTAGATTAGCGAAATAAGAGGTGTAGATTTTCATTTCATCACGCTTTCTCTTCCTGCTTCAAAAGCTGCCTTTACGATTGGATAGGCATAACCACTGTCATCATTTGTCCTCGTTGCCAGATATGAAGTAATCCATTCTTCATAAGAATACCTATACTTCGGGGCAACAGGAGATTCAACTCCTTTTTGGTAAAGGCCTAGGAATTCTGACACTGTTTTTCTTTCATCACAACAAACTATTCCTTCCCCGATTTTATATCTTACCCATCCTTTCCTAACATCCAAAACCGTTACGGGGACCATCATCTTATTAGGCCAAGGGTCTCCGTCTTCTCCTTTCAAATACCAAACTCCATTCGGCTTGGGGAGCTCAACAGTCTTTTGTTTGCCTTCTTTTTCCCAGAATTTCCAGTTCATTTATTTCCCTTTTTATAGTAAGCCTTGCATACCTCTCTGATGCGTTCAATTTCTTCAATCATCCAGTCATACTGATGCAGCCTTACAATCTTACAATTGCTTTCATCCCCATAATAATAGTAATGCGCAAGAGGCAGTTCAGAACTTATCAGTTCTTCAAGGACATCTCTGTTTTGCCGTAGCTTACATCTGATAACTTCTCGAATTACTTCTTTATTGTCTTCTGTCAGTCCTTCTTTATCAATCCTATCGTCTCTATATTTTTGACCTTCTTTTTTTGCGGTGAAGCCATCATATCCGTGAAAGTCTTCGTGTTGGCATCCCGTAAGATAGTAGTACCAAAACCCCTCCACGCATTCAAACCTTCCATATTCATTCATCTCAAAACCGTGTCTGGACAGATTAGTCAAATTTCTTCCAAGTTTTGTCTTTCCCTTGGTGTAGATATTGATGTGTGTCTTGCCGTCTGTAAGTGGCCCGTACTTCAAAATCAAATCAGCAAAACTTTGTTCGAATACCACATTCTTTGGGATTTCAAAAGCGGAAAACATATCGGCCATTTCTTGACAACTGTAGCCATTCAAGTTTTTCCCAGTTCCAGAATACGCTACAACAAATTCTTGTTCCGGATTGCTCGATGCAAAGCGATAGAGTTCCTGTATCTGTTTTTTGATTTCCTGCGCATCTACACTCGGGTGCTTATCTTTTGTCAAGTCCTTCGTTACAATAGCGTATGCGCGTCCCTGCAAGCCTCTGGCTTGACCGTAGACAGCTCCGCAGTGTTGCCGGGCAAAAAGGGCGGCACCTTTTCCGTGCGCTCCTCTCGTGTTGCTTCCGAACACGAAGATTTGATTATCTTTTAAAGATTCTATTTCACCGGTATAGGTTTTCATATCAATCGTTCCAATGCAGAATAACGCCTTTCACAATGACGGCATTTGTGAAAAGATAGGCGAAAAGGATTACAGTTCTGATAACGGCGGAGATAATCAGGTCACCTTCTCCCAAATGTTCCACATCTTCATTTCTTCTCAGGTTTCTTTCCCTTAAAGCATTCCCCGAAAATGTCTTCGAAAGGGTTCTTTGGTGATTCTTTGGGCTTTGGAATCAAAAATTCCGAAAACCTTTTGAAAGATTCTTCAAGCCGTTTCTGTTCATTTGTTTTTTCCATATCAATCCTCTTTCATTTTTTATTTTCCTACACTGAATTCCCATCACAGATGCCGATTGGAAATAGATGAAGGTCATATTCGTTTTCATCCCATTTGTATTCTACTCTTACCTTAATCCAGTCTTCCAGATGAAGATTCGACAAGTCCATATCTCCTATCTTTGATTTGTCAAGTAGCTGTTCAAGCACATCAACTCGACCATTCCACTCCATTACTTCGATTTGAATAGGATCACCAGTTAAAAAGTGTGTGTGAATCCACAAAACAGCATAACAGCATAACAGCAAGCTTTAGGCTTCATCTATTTTCTCCATCTCTAGTTTCTTGATTGTGTCTAGATAATCGATTGTAGTTCCCGATAGATAGATTTCCCCATCCCATAAACTTTTCCATGCCCAAACAGGAACGGATAAAACAGATATAGAACCGGTTTTATTACATTCTGGACACGGTATGCAAGAATTAGGTTTTTCTTCAGGATTTATGAAACGCCTTCCGGAACAGAATTTACAATCATCCGTATCGCCTATCATTTTAGGGATAAATACGTGTGCCTGCCACATTACAGAAATTGTGTTTCCAAAAGGTGGAGTCAAATCTTTAGGAGCCATGTCGATTGTATACATTACTTTATCCCATCCCATTTACACCAAACCAACAAAACCAGAAAAACGCACAAAAGTCTTGAAAGGAAGGCTTTTGCCATTTCCGGTGTCAGAATCCCGCAATAAACATCTATATACTGGCAAACGGAAACTACAATAAACATGATGAAGAGTTTCTTATACATATTTCAACCTTCTTTTTTAACATATCTTCGGATGCCTGAAATGCTTCTTCTTTGGTCATGGCGGAGCTTCTAATCCATTTTCCGATTTCCGATTTCCATTCCTCAGTTATTACCTTTTTCGGTAGAACAATTTGCTTGCCTTTTGGAAGTATAGCAATTTATTTACCTTTACAGCACCTTAAGAATTTTAGAATAAGGGACGTTAATCACATCCATACAGAATTCCACGTTGAAATCCGCTTCGCTTCCAATGGGATAGACATCCATCGTTTTTTATCCGTGTTGTCCGACCAGATAACCATTTCCAGACCATCCTTCAACAAGCAGTGTCTATTCATTTTATAATCCCTTTTCTTGATTCGATGTCGGTAAATTAACACAATGGCTTTGTAAAGTCAATCTGGTTTAGAAACTATAATCATAATACTTTTCACGTTCTCCAAGCCGAAGACCTGCGCCGTCAGTCTTGTTGTAGCGTTTGGTTTCTGAATTGAAGACAACCTCTTTCCAAAACCCGCGTTTATCCCTACGGAAGCAGTAGATACTGCCATCCTCGTTTTCCGAATACTCATAGTTCTGGCTTTCTGACATTCCGTTGCAATCAATTCGGACGGCGTTGTCTTCCTGAACCTTAAGGATCTTGCCGTCGAAAGAAATGACTGTCGCGGGATCTCTGTCGCTCCACAAAAGGATGGTGGCAGGCATCCCGGCAAAGGGAGCCACGGGTTTTCCGTCTTCAGTAACTTCACGGCTCATAACGTGATTGATAAGACTACCTGTTTCTGTTCCGAGTTTCATCATGGTATCGTCCCTTTCTTGTTTTCGATAAAGACAAGATACCACAATAAACCCAAGATGTCAATAGGGACAAGAAAATTTTGTCACATATCCAAAATTATCTTCATTTCTTTTTCAGAGAACCGTCCATCTTCAATTCTAACAACTTTGGGTAATCCATGTTCAAGTTCTTTTAGAGAAAGAAGGTAAAAACTAGCCTTACCTTGGTGCCTAACTCCTTGGCAATACCAAGCATGTGCGGGATAACTTGTCCAAACACATTTATCATTCCAAGAATGGATTCGATAAATACTGTGTTCTTCACTGCCTTTCCAGTAGTCTTCACAGACTTTGAAAACAGCTTCAGGAACACCTTCCGGAAATCTCGGCTTTTCTGGCTTTTTAGCCGCAAGACATTCAGCAAGCTCTTTTTCTAGCTCTTTGATTCTAGGTTGGTTCTCTTCGATGATGGAAGCGATAAGGTCCCTAACCTTTTGATCAAAGATTAGGACACTGTAGTCATTCAGCTTCTTAAGCTCAGCTTTGATTTCTGTCTGATTTCTCATTTTATTCTTCAACTGAATAAACACCGATCTTATCCCTCTGGATCAAAATCTTGGCTGTCTTGTTTCCGTGCTTTTCTGCGACACTAATGGTTTCAGCAATTGCCTTCAACCAGTCTGGATTAGGTTCTCCTAAAGGCACGAGAAATTTCGAAGGTGCTTTAACAATAATGATGGACTTGCCGTTATCTTCACTACACAACGCCATAATGGCACTCTTCCCCGGAGCCTTATCATAAAGAGGAACGCCATCGCTAATCTGTTCGATATTCACATTAATCATTTTATACCTCTACTTCGCCGAAGAAATTTTCTTCGGCATAATTTTGAACACAGTAGTCGCAGACATTGGGATGCCATTCACACCCCTCACAAATACCATGTCTTTGTTTTAGAATCACTTCCATTTCCACGACAACCGGCAATGGAATAGGGCCAGTCTTTGTTTCCATTTCTGTTCCTTTATTGTGGTAGCTTGGGTCCGACACAGACGATACGCCCTGTATCTGTATCCAATGCTTTAGCTCCTGCTACTTTTTCAGGATCTACCTTCATATCATAAAAAAGATATCGGCACTGATTTATGGCATCATTCCAATTTGAAGCGAATTCACAAGAAGGAGCCGCAATTATTATTGATGCAAGAAGTTTAATCACTTCATCGTTTGTCCAATTATCTCGTTTTAAATTCATATCTTTCCTTACATTGGGCAGAGTCCCAAATTAACATGTTTTGACACATAACAGTGATAAGAATTGATAACTTCTCCATCTAAAACAAGAGAAACGTTTACCTCATCCTTTGACGGTGATGTTACTTTAACCGACAAGTGTTGCCGAAGAAAAATCTTCAAATATTCTTCTACTTCGTTTTCCATGTTTTCTTCCTTATGGATAATCCATATGTCTTTCTGCGATGTATTTCGCAGGGACGCTATCTGTAAACCAGACTCCGTTCGCCGACAGAAAAAACTTGTACCCGTTCTGTGCCATCTCTTTACAGTCGATTGTCAAAACAACAGGCTTGCCGTGTCGTTTACCAACCCCCAAAGCTGTTTGCCAGTCCTTGGAAAGATGAACATGGTTACGGCTCATTTTCCTCAATCCCGACCTCAAGACGATTTCTGTTCATATCTGAATCTCCTTTTGTTGAGAATAAGATATCAAGTTGTTGTGAATCTGTCAAGTACTAGGGATTAGGTTTTGATAACCTTTTCACCGCGATAGTCTTCCCACTGGTCTTCAAAGTGGGAAATGGCATGCTCCGGAACCATGTGGAGATTCTTGTGGTGGCCAACGATCTTGTAGACTTCCACGTCGGCACCGTAGAACTTGCCGAGTTCAACGTACTGATTCACACCATCATAATTCCAAAAGATATTGGAAACACAGACATCAATACCTAGTCTAAGCGCTTCTTCAACAAAACGCTGACAATTATTTTTCACGCCTTTGGAACGACTGTCAAAACAATATTCACCATTTCGCATCCTGAACATGTCGTTCTCAATATGCAGACAGCCGAAAGACTTAGCGAAAGTAGATTTACCTGACCCCGGAATTCCACGAATGATTCTCAACTTCACAAGTAATACCTTTCCAATTGGCAAAGAAAGGATACTATAAACTTATTCATTTGTCAATAGGGGTTATTCCCATTTTTGCAATTGTTCAAGGCCACAAATCTTACACCGTCTTGTTTCTGTTCCATCATTCGAATACCCATTTTTCCACTGATGTCCGTAAATCTTACAAATTTCTCCTTGTTTCCCAAGTTCTTCGATGACATTTGTAAGAAAGCCGTCTATCTTTACGGATTCAATTATACTAATAGGAGTCTTTGTATAATAAACACAGGTCTGTATATTTGACATAAAAGATGTATCTAAAATCCTTATATCATTAGTAAAAACCCCTTGATCTACAAGTTTCCAGAAAACAAGAGTATTTGTTGGTTGGGTTTCAAAGTATATTACGTTTGTAGATTCAGCACCGACCAATGACGCCATCATAATCATTACCAAAACTAATTTCTTCATATTATTCCTTTCCTAACATATCGGGTTTATCACCAGACTTCAACAGTTTGTCTATTTCGTCAAAGATTTTCATATCTTCTTCATGTTCTATTTCTTCCTTAGCTCTTTGTGCATCTACAAAATCAGCTACCTTTTCTCTTGCTCGGTCTAAAAGGATAATAGCTTCAGTCAAAAGCGTATCACAGCCTAAAGATTCGACATCTGACACCACTTCCCGAATCTTTAATTCCGTAGGAGTGTTCAGATCCAATCTTATCCTTCTAGAAAACAAATTACGTTCTTCATTTTCACACATTTTATAACCACTTAAGAGAGTTTTGGGATTCTAGATATCCAAAGATGTAGAATAGTACTTCTTCATAGGATTTCTGATCGCCTTCAAATTCCTTACATTTAACACCGAGACTAGGAAGAGTCCTTTCAAGCCATTTGTCGATTTCATTGGCTTCTTCCTCTGTTTGTCCCCTTCCTTTTGGATTATACGGCTTGGTACGCTTTACGAAAATATCAAGATTCCACATCTTGTGATATTCAGAAATCACAAGGTCTTTAAATTCCTTCCCCAAATCCTTTCCATACCACAGGCTTAGAAGCAAAGGGGAATCTGTAATCACGACATCCACCTTACCAAGGAGCCTTGAAATTCTGAAATGCTGCTTCCCGAAGACATAGATTTGGTTTTGAAGAACGACACTGTTATTTTCCCACGTCTTATCTTTCGCGTATTCCGTCGCTTCCTCACAACTGTATCCACGGTTTTTCATACGTTCAAAGATACCAGCCCGCATAGTGCTTTTGCCGGCACCAGGCCCAGCATATAGATTTACAACAAGAGTTTTCATTTCTTCACCTTTTCAATATTTTCATCACTTACTCAAACCTGTGCCTGATGATCAATTCCTTTTTCTGGAGAACATGCGACATGTGGTCCCAATTGTCCACGCTCTCTCGTACACTACCAAATAATGTATTTAGTTTGTGTTGTCCCTGGAATAGGAATATCTAATGTCTTATAATCATTGCACATATGACGTTCATGTCCGCAAAATTTACACATATCAGTTCTCCTTAATTCTTTCCCAACAAATGATTTTCTTTTCCTTCGGTTCTACTTCCCAGCATTCGATTT
>JALNVE010000018.1 GCA_023227695.1 Paludibacteraceae bacterium | reverse complement strand
TCAAAATAAAAAAATACAAATCAAAAAAAATATCCATTCCAGCAAGCTAGCTTGCTGGAATGGATAAATCATAGTATGTTTGTCCAATAAAACCTGTAACGCTTATTTAGGACTTGATATCATCCTCTTTTCTCATTTCAGAAAGAATGGTCAATGCTTCGTTTTCGTTTTTCTCCATTATTTCTCTCTCTCCAGGACCTTTGTCGTTGATGCCACAAAGGTGAAGAATTCCGTGGATAATAACTCTATGTAGTTCTGTGTTGTACTCGGCATTGAATTTTTCAGCATTTGATTTTACCGTATCCAAACTAATGAAAAGGTCGCCCGAAATCTTTTTCTCTTCCGTATAATCGAAGGTGATGATGTCGGTGTAGTAATCGTGTTGCAGAAATTGCTTGTTGACTTCCAAAATGTGCTCGTCAGAGCAGAAAATGTAGGTAATATCGCCCACTTTGCAACCGTATTTCTCGGCTACTTTTTTTACCCAAGCAGAGATTTCACGTTTGTGAATCTTGGGCATCTTTATATCTTCTGTACAATATGTAATCATAATGCGGTATAATGTTTCTGTGTTGTCAAATTAATGGAAGAAGATATATCCAATGAAGATTGCAGCAATCACACCACCTAAGTCGGCTACTAATCCGGCTGTTACAGCGTAACGTGTTTTCTTGATACCTACAGAACCGAAGTAAAGTGCTATAATGTAGAATGTTGTATCTGCAGCTCCTTGAAACATGCATGACAACCTGCCTACGAAAGAATCTGCTCCATAAGTATTCATTGTCTCAACCATCATTGCCTTGGCACCGCTGCCGCTCAATGGTTTCATCAATGCGGTTGGCAGCGAATTGACAAAGTCTGTATTGATGGAAACAAGAGAGAGCAAATGCTCAATGCCGCTTGTTAACAAATCCATGGCTCCAGAGGCACGAAATACGCCAATTCCAACCAACATACCAACAAGGTATGGCATCACAGTTACAGAGGTTTTAAATCCATCTTTGGCTCCCTCAATAAATGCTTCGTAAACATTGATTTTCTTCCAAAGGCCGCCTCCAATAAATCCAATGATGATGGTAAATAGAATGATGTTTCCAATCAACTTCGAAGTTTTGCTCATTGTTTCGCTATCTAGTTGAGATAGAAAGTAAACAAGAAGGCTAAGTGCTATTATGATTCCTCCAATCCAACCAATGACAACTCTGTTCAGAAGGTTCAATTTTTGTTTGATACCAACAAAAATGATCGCTGTAAGAGTGGAGACGAAAGTGGCCATCAGAAGTGGAATGAAAATATCAGTTGGGTCTTGTGCTCCTAAAATGGCTCTCTGAGCCATGATGTTGATAGGAATCAGCGTCAATCCGGATGTGTTCAATGCCAGGAACATGATTTGCGCATTGGAGGCAGTGTCTTTGTCTTTGTTCAGTTCCTGCAGGCCGTTCATGGCCTTTAATCCCAAAGGGGTTGCTGCGTTATCTAGTCCAAGCATGTTGGCAGAAAAGTTCATCAGCAACTGACCGTGAACAGGGTGATTCTTTGGAATCTCAGGGAAAAGTTTTCCAAAGAAGGGTCCTACTATCTTTGATAAGAATCTGACAGCTCCTGCTTTCTCGCCTATGTTCATCAGTCCTAGCCATAAAATCATGACACCTGCCAACGGTAAGGCAATCTTCATTACGGAGAACTCTGACATTTCAAATGTGCTGTTGACCATACGTTCAAATACAGTTACATCATTAAAGAAGATGAATTGTATGACGGCAACAACCATGGCAATCAAAAAGAATCCGATCCAAATATAGTTTAGAACCATTTTTTTAGTGTTTAAAGGTTATTTTTTATCAGATCGTTTACTTTGTCAATAAGCGAAATGAGATCTTCGGAGAAAGAGAATGGTAGCTCTCTGCTCTCTGTAAGGCCTTCATCCAGGCATTTCATCACTTCCAATGCTTCGTAGTTATATCCGTTTCCAACCCAATGGATAGGCAGCTCGATTTCATCTTCATCTCCTATTTTACATACGAGTTTTGTTGGCATGTGGAACATGCGGAGCAGTTTTAGATAGCCTTCCTCTCCATAGATACGGGCGTCTGTTTCCATTCGTAATGCGAAAGATGATGTCAGATTGCTGATCTCGCCATTCTTGTGTTTGAGTAGGATGGAGGTTGTCATGTCTGTACCTGTTGGTGCAGGGATCGAGATAGCTTTGATTTCTGTTGGATATCCGAATAGATATAAAGAAAGGAACAATGGATATATGCCGATGTCGAAGACAGAACCTCCTCCAAGAGAAGGGTTAAATAGTCTGCTGTTTTGATTGTATTCTGCTTTGAAACCAAACTCTGCTTGAAGCACCTTCGGTGTTCCAATTCTTCCAGCCTCTATTTCTTTTTTTACTTTAAGAATCGAAGGCAGGAATCGGCTCCATAAGGCTTCCATAAGGAAAAGCTTCTTTTCTTTCGCTTTTCTTATCATTTGGTCAACCTGAGATTTGTTCAGTCCAAATGGTTTCTCGCACAACACGGCTTTACCTGCATTAAGAGACATCATTGTATGTTCAAAATGAAGGTTGTTGGGTGTAGCAATATAAACGATATCTACAGATGGGTCTGCCAGCATCTCTTCGTATGATCCATAAGCTTTTTTGAAACCGAAATCCTTACAAAAATTTTCAGCTTTGTCTAATGACTGGGAAGCAACGGCATAAAGTTCTGCCTGTTGGCATACTTTAAGGCTTTCCGAGAATTTCTCGGCAATGTGTCCCGCACCTAATATGGCCCATCGGTAGTTTCTCATTATTTATTTGTCTAAGAAATCTTTTATATCTGATTTATAAGTTGTGAATATGGACAAGAAAAAACCTAAAACAAACATAATAGACATGTATTTAAGAGCTGATTTTGTAAGTCTATTAGCAGGTTTTGCATCGATATTAAAGTTACTTGTAAATGTTACGCATTGACTGTTGACCTCTTTTGTCCATTGAATGTCTTGTCTTTTTTTCTCTAAAGAGAGTATTTCTTCGTGGTATAGTTTCTTTTCTTTCTCGTTCATTAAAACGATTTTATCCATATTTGCTATTCCATCTTTGTTGTGTTTAAAGTATTCATAGTTTCTCAAACTATCTAGTTTTATAAGTTCAATATTAGTTGAGTTGATATTCTCATCCATTTGTTTAAGTCTAATTTCATTCTCTTCTTTTAATAGTTTGTTACATGAAAAATAGTAATTAAAAGAATTCGTCATGTTTTTTAATAGAGTTGTATCTTTCACAACTACTTCTATGTAAAGACGATCTTTCATGATTGTACTCATAGTATCAAGTGGATTGAAGTTTTTTTCAAAATCAACCTCATCTGGTGTACCATTAACTAACTTGTCAATAAAGAAGTATGATTTTATTGATACAATACTTTGTGCATTGTCTTCAGATACATTTAGTGCATTTTTCAGCAATGACTTGTTTTTGTTTTGACTATAACTATCCAATGTGTTAATTAGCTTATCAAAGAAATAAGCATCGTGAATGTTTATGTTCATGACAACATTTGCTTTGTAGTTAAGGTTGTCTGTTCTAGACTCATATAAAGAATATAAGAAACCTATGACTAGAAAGAATATAAGTTTCTTTTTGTTCTTGAAAATAAAACGGATTATCCAAATACATCCCTTGTACAGAAGCTTGAAAAAAGAGGCGATGTAACCAAAGAAGGTATGAAGTATGTCTAACAAATCCACTTCCTTTTTATCCAATTGTTCCATAATGTTTGATTGTTTGATTTATTGTACTATTGTTATTTTGTTCTTAACCATTTCTCTGGATTTTGAAGATCTTTTTCCTTCCAGATTTGGAAAAATAGGGTAGCCCTATATTTGTCATCCGGGTCTTCGAATATTTTTCCTATTTTATCTCCTGTATTGACTTTGTCACCTACTTTGATATAAATCTTTGTCAAATTAGCGTATACAGAAAGAAAGTTTCCATGTCTGACAATGATGGCGTTGTTGCTTCCAGGAACAGAGAATCTTTGCGTCACAATTCCATCGTAGACAGCCTTTGCATCAGAACCACTGACAGCCGTGATATAGATTCCCTTGTTGTCTGTTGTCACATGTTTTAGAACTGGGTGAACCTGCCTTCCAAAGCGTCCTGTAATCATACCATTGACAGGCCATGCAAGATTACCTTGTTTCTTCTCAAAACCGCCGGATACGATTGTCTCTGTTTTTGTCATTGCGTATCCGCCTTTTGTTTTGGCTTTTGTGGCCTGTTTTTTCTTGGCTCTCTCTGCGGATTCTTTAGCTTGTTTTGCTATCAAGTCTTGAATCTTTCCATTCAGCTCTTCAGAAAGACGTTGTTGTTCTTTCAACTCTTTCTTCAGTTCTTTCTCTCTCTCTTGAAGTGAAGTGACTACTTGGTTTTGTTTCTCTTTCTGCACCAATAGTTCTTTCTTCTCGTTTTCATGGTTCTTCAGCAATTTCTCCGATTCCAGTTTTGCTTGTTCAATGTCTTGTTTCTTCTTGTCGAGATTAACGCGAGATTGTTCAAGCGATTCGGCTTGTTGCCTACGCATAGATGCAAATTTATTTAAATAATCGAATCTACGGTAAGCTTCTTGAAAAGAAGATGCAGAAAGTATAAAAAGAAGACGATTTCTGTTGTTTTGTTTTACGTAAGCGTGGTATATTAGTTCTACATATTTTCGTTTCATGTAGTTGTATTCAGCCAACATGTAGTCCAAATCTTGGTTCATGTCAGTGATTTTAACTTCTAGATCCTTTATCTCTTTTCCCTGATTTTCTATTACTTGGCTACGATTCTTGATGTCATGGTTCAGACGTTCCAATTGTTTTAAAGAGATTTTAGTAGATTGCCTGTTCTCTGTAAGCGATTTGTCTATCTCTTTAACGTTTTGTTTAACCGTCTGCTGTTTGTTCTTTAGATTTTTTATCTCCTCTGTTGTTTTGCTTTTTGTGCTCTTCTGAGAGCTTTTAGTTGTTTTTCTTTGTGTAGTTTGAGTTGACTTCTTGCTCGGATTGGCGTAAATAGAGCAGTATTGTTCGTTTATTGAACAATAGAACGTTAACGCAATTGTTATCAATATGAGCTTGAAAAGTTTCATTTTTTTTTTAATTCATCATATTCATCAATTCATCGAAAGTCACGGCTGTGTAACTAGAAGGAATGGTTCCGTCGAAGTTGAGCTCTTTGTCTATATCTATCTTCTTATATTCGATGTCCAACTGGTTTGTGTGATTTCCGTCGTTCAAAGAGAATCCTGTCTGATGTGGGAAGAAATATCCGTTTTCAAGCGCGTTGAATTTTGAATAGTTCCATCGCAGAGAGTAAGATTGTCCATCTGCCATAATGGACGCAGATTGTACTCTATATTTTGAATCTACAGTAAATTCTTGAACTATCTTGCCTTTGTTGTATTGCAACATAGTCAGCTCCATGACTTTAGCCTCTTTGAAGTCTGAAAGTTTCGGTGCCTTCTTGTCATAAACGAAAAGTTCGTTGGTCAGTATGGATTGGAAGATGTTATAGTTAACCTCTATTCCGATCATATTACTCATCTCTTCGAACGTTGAGGTGAAGTATTTCTTGTGAAATCTGTCTAAAATGACGAGGTTGTCATTAGTAAGAATAGCACGAGCCACCTCCATCCCTAAGAATGGTTGGACGGATATCATGATCATGCTGTCTTTACGTATGCGGATCGAACCGTTCACTTTGAACGAACTTTGACCTTGTACAATGTTAAATGTAGCCTTGGATGAACTGAATGTCTTATACTCTAATGAGCTGAAGTCCGAACGTTCGGATTTGTCCAAATCTTTCTTACTTTTACAGCCGAATAGGCCAAGAGTAAGAATCATCAATGCTACTATGGTTTTGAGTTTATTCAACATAATTGCCTGTTTCTGCTTTTTGTTTTAGTTTCTCTAAACCGTCGAATCCTTCCAGTTTATTGTTATCTTTTCTTATCTGAAGTGCTTTCTTCCAAGCGTCAGCAGCTTTCTTACTATCTCCGTTTTTGAAAAGTATATCACCGTAGTGTTCCATCACATCTGGGTCCATAGAACCTCCGTTGTTATAAGCCTGCTCGATGTACATCATAGCCAACAGATAGTTGCCTTGTTTAAAGTAAACCCAAGCGTAAGTATCCAAGAAAACGGCACTTGTTGGACTTGACTGAACAGCGATGCCGCTCATGCGCTCTGCTTTTTGTAGCTCCTTTCCTTCTACAGATAATGCGTAAGCGTAGTTATTGAGTACGAGTATGTTATCTTTATTATAAACAAGAGCTGTGTCGTAAGCGGTATAGGCCTCGTCTTTCTTTCCCATGGAAGATAAGACATCACCAATGCTACCTTGAATGGCAGATGCCAAATTGAGGTTCTTGTCTTTGACCAGTTCTACTGCTTTTTTCCATTGATAGATGGCAGAGTCGAGTTTGCCTTGCATCTGATAGGTTGAACCTAACATATAATGGAAATCCGGATTCTCTGGAAATTGCTCCAATGCATCGATACAGGATGAGATGACTTTTGCTGTGTCGTGTTGCATCGAATAGTAATTTATCATTAAATTCCAAGACTCTTCGTACTTCGGATTTATTTCTAGGGCTTTTTTAAGGTACTCAAAACCTTTCATGTCTTTCTTGTCAAGAAGGAAAGAAGAGTAGGATAAATAGGTGAACTCTTCGTCAGGATACATCTTAATCATATCGGTGAAGATGGCATCTCCGGCTTTTGTCATTGCTAAAGAATCTTGAGCAATATAAGCTAGCACATTCTTTTTAATGTCTAAATCGGCTAATGTATCGAGTAGCACTTTTCTTACTAGCTGTAAACCTTCATCTTCTCTTTTGTCAGAGAAAAAAAGCATAGCCAATTGAGTGTTGGCAGTAGCGTCGTCAGGATGCTTGGACAACACAGATTTGTACGTTTTCTCAGCTTTTGATTTTTTATCTACAGCCAAATATAGGTCACCTTTCAGCACCTGGTATTTGGTTTCTTTAGGATACGCTTTGATGAGATAATCAATCTCTTTGAAAGCTTTTTTCTCTTCGTTGTTAGCTGCGTAGATTTTGAATTTTTCCAGAGTGATACGATCGTTGACACCGTATGTTTTTTCCATCATATTGTAGGCGTTCAGTGCTTTATCATTCATGTTCATCTGAGTGTAAAGCTGAGCAAGAACGTAGTAGAAATATTCAACATTTGCTGGATGTTGAAGCGCAATGTCTTCGTAAGTGGCAGCGGCCTTGTCGAATTCCTGATTTTGGATATAAAGTTGAGCTAAAACCTGTTTGAACCAAGTGTTGGATGGCTCCAATTCGACCGCTTTTTTCATGAAGTTTTTAGCAACCGCGCTCTTATTTACGGAGATGTTCAGGTTTGCTAACTCGGAATAAACGGCAGCCTTGTTTGGGTTTAAGCAGAGGCAACGAAGCAGATTGTCTGCTGCCTCAGAATATTTGCCCTGCATTTTCTGACGAAGGGCTTCTAGATAGTAATACTGAAATTTGCGTTCATTCACACTGTCATTATAGGCGCAAATAGTTGCTTCAGAGCCACCTTTGCTTGTATTTGTAGCATAAAGGCAAAGAGAAAGAGGCTGAAGCAATAACGTAACTAACAATATGGATTTCAGTATTTTCATTTCATTTGAAGTTTAGTCGATGTTATTTTGAACCTGTGTGTCCGAATCCGCCTTCACCGCGTTCAGTCTCATCAAGGCTTTCGCATTGATTCCACTCAACTACAGAGTGCTGTGCAATGATCATTTGGCAGATACGTTCACCATCTTGAATAACAAAAGGAGTTGTTGATAGATTCACCAACAGAACCTTAATTTCACCTCTGTAGTCGGCATCGATGGTGCCGGGAGTGTTAAGTACGGTTACTCCATTTTTAAAAGCCAACCCACTGCGAGGTCTGATCTGAGCTTCATATCCTTCTGGAAGGGCAATGTATAAACCTGTTGGGATGAGTTTGCGCTCCATAGGGTTCAACTCGATCGGTCCGTCGATGTTAGCCCTGAGGTCCATACCTGCTGAGAGATGTGTTGCATATTCAGGTAATGCGTGCTTTGACTTGTTTATTATTGAAACTTTCATCGAATTTTTCTTTTTAGTGTATATCATGCGAAATTAGTAATTTATCTTCGGATTTTCAGTATCTAAAGTGAGATTTCGAAGGTTCTAAAACACAATATGAGTTAAGAACTTAACATCAAATGTAGATTTATGTTTACAAAAAGTTTTTTACCACAAAAATGAACCCTGTGTTGCCTTTTAGTTAGCAACACAGGGTTAAATATGATTCTTATTTTTTTTAGAAAATGGAAACAGTTTCTTTGTCTATTTTAGAATTTTATGGTCTGCTTAGTAGTGACATCTTTTCCTTCCTCAAAAGAGAATTTTATGTATAGATTGTGCTCTTTTGAAAGTGATGGTTCTTGTGGGAAAACAAGACCAACTTCAGATGGCCACATTGAACGTTCTGTTTGAGTCAAATCAGAGAAAAGTTTTGTGGTAAGATAACAATCTCCACCCTCTTCAAAGAGTGTATATCCATTTGAAATAAATGGAAGATATGATGCTGTGTTAAATTGAATAATATCAGTTAATTCTGTGCCTGCAGGGTGTTCATTATCGTAATCTGAATCAGAAACAATTGAAACTGATGTAACAGGATAAGCAAGAGATGGTCTTAGGTTTATCCATGTATGTCCATTGTAGGCATAGTCTTTATATCGATTAGATAGCGTTCTGAAGATTTCTCTGTTAGTATAATTATAGATTTTCTTGCCATCAAACTGAGATATTCTCCAATTGGAGTCTATACAATAAGTATCGCCCCAAAATTTCAAATCAAGACACTGATACTCGCGTTTTGTCTGTTCTCCAGAAATTGAGTCAGGAAAGGCGTAACGTGGAACGTAGGATTTGCAATACAATTTTGCAACTCCGATTCCGGGTCCAGTCATTGTCACTGTTTCAATATTTGTTCTATTATCATCATCAGTATAAATGTCACAACTTGCAAGATTAAAAGTAATGAAAGAACATAAGAGAAAAATCTTGGAGTTATTTTTCATGCTTGTTTTATTATAAAAAGTTATTTGAGAGGCAAATATAGGGATGTTTTCAGAATGTCTAAAATTTTACCTTTAAAAAGTCGTAAAAAGATTATTGCTGCAATTATTTGACAACATAAGATGAAAAATAATATGTTTCAGACGATTCTGAATATCTTTGTTGAAAAGAAAGATTTCAAAGATGGTTATATTTTCGCTCATCATAATTGTAATATATGCAATCTTGGTATGTTGGTTCTATCGGGGATGGAACAAAATACCCGATTTCTTTGTACAACAAACGAAATTTCCGCTTTCTGTGTCGGTAGTGGTTTGTGCTCATAACGAAGAGGAGGCGTTGCCAAGATTATTAGATTCCCTTTCTAACCAGAGTTGTAGTCCTTATGAGATAGTGGTGGTGAATGACCATTCTACAGATGGAACAGCAATTGTTTTGGATGATTGGAAATGGAAAATGAGTAATCTGAAAGTGGTTAATCCAAAAGGACGAGGAAAGAAAAAATCTTTGGCTGAAGGTATTACTGCATGCAAAGGTGAGATTATACTACAAACAGATGCAGATTGTATGGTCTCTTCAAAATGGGTGGAGACGATTTCTTCTTCCTTTTCTGACAAGAGATGTGATCTTTTGATTGGCCCCGTTGCCATGAACTATTCCAACTGTTGGGAGGCAGCACAATCTTTGGAATTCTTAAGTTTGGTGGCATCTGGAGCGGGTGCTGCGGGTAATGAAAGAGCTATTATGTGCAATGGAGCAAATCTTGCCTTTAAGAAAGACCTTTGGACGAGAAACGCAGGAAAACAACATGCTGAACTTCTTTCGGGTGATGATATGTTTCTTCTTTTGGCAGCAAAAAAAGAGAAGGCAAAGATTCTGTTTTTGAAATCAAAAGAGGCAATTGTCTGGACTTATCCCTGCCGTACGCTTTTGGATTTTATCAGACAGCGTCAGCGTTGGGCCTCTAAAAGTGGAAGTTACCGTGATGCTGATGTTATAATGGTTGCTTTGGGGGTCATGGCTGTGGCTTTGACTCCGATAGTGGATCTTTTGTTTGGAAAGTGGCAACTTTTTCTTGGAATGATCTTTTTTAAGATGATTGTTGATTTCATTTTTTTGAGAAAGGTTTCCGTTTTCTTTAGTTTGGAAAAGTCTATGAATATGATCTTTTTTGTTGAGTTATTGTACCCTTTCTATATCGTTTATTGCGGAGTTTCCGGATTGTTTAGGAAGAAGAGTTGGTAACAAAAATCGGAACCAAATTTCTTTGATCCCGATTCCTATTTGTATTAAGTGTGTTTTTATTTTTTCATCTTAAATACCTTACATTCAGCGTTTGTAACCACTTGGATGAAATAGATGTTTTTTGGATAGTTGCTACCGAAGAATGTAGTAGACTCGTTAGTCTTAAATGTCTTCAGGATGGAACCATCAGGATTGTAGACCGTAACTGTTGTCTCTTCGTATGGTGAATTCAATGTGAATCCATTATTGTTATTGAAGAGTTGCAATGTATTAACCTTCGTTTCTGAAATAGATGAAGCTTCTACTTTAGTAAATGTCATCTTATCCAAATCTATACCTGAACATGGATTTAGTACAACACGAAGTTTGTGTATGCCCATGGTCAACTTTATACCTTCAATTTTTGATTCTTTGATTTTTTTTGAATCAGTACCCCAAGAACCAGAAACAGGAAAAACGAAATCTGGTATTAGAATCTCACCGTCGAGATAGAAGTTGGCTACTATTCCTTGATCATAACCTGCATGAAAGAGAGAGGCGTTGTAAATGCCAGATTCTTTTACGTCAATAGAGTACTGAAGCCACTCGCCATTGGCAGTCCAACCTATACCATAACCGCCGGCATCGCTTGTGTAGATGTCAACATTTTCATCTACACGTATACTGTTACCTTCGTTGCCTTCTTCTGTATCATGATAAGCGATACCTTCACCTCCGTTGTCGTAGTTCTCGAACTCCAATGTTCCAGGAATTATGATGTAATCATTATATGGAGTAGAGTTGACCACATTGAGGGTAAGCTCTTTTGTGGAGCTTTTGGATTCTGAGTCTGTTACCTTTATGGTAAACGAGAAGGATCCTGTTTCTGTTGCGATTCCAGAGATACTACCATCTTCTTTTAGCTCTAAGCCTTCGGGCAAAGAACCATCAATTAATTCAAATATATAATTATAGCTTCCGCCAACTGCTTCGATGGTGTCTTTGTATTCTATATTGGAGATGGCATTATCCAGAACGTCGTTTTTAATCTCTGGGTTTTCAATGATCTTACCGCAACGGAATGACATGGTGCTACCTTTTGCACTGAAGTCCCAAAGGTCTATTCCTGATCTGGTACCATTGTACCAAACCCCCGAAGGATTGGTGTCATCGTTAAATTCGGTCTTGTTTCCTTGTTTGAAACAAGGGTCGTTATAACTTGCCGGACGACAATCCTGCTGTTCTGGTTCTCCTTCGGTTGTGTTGTCTCCCTTTTCATTGTTGTGCCAGATGAAGATGCCTTCATATCGTTCGTAATGCTCACTGGTCGATTTTCTAACCTCAATGTAATATTTCTCGTCGGGAGCAGCTCCGTTCTTCGAACCGTAATAAGTAGCTGTCTGTCCAACTTTATGTTCCAACGTGATTTTTCTACCATCGTTAATATTGGTGATATCTATTTTATCCAGCCAACCTAATTGGTCGAGGCACCAAGGACTAGGAACGCCAGGGTTGTAATTTGCATCCCCTTCTCCAACTCCGTAAATATTGTTATTGTCCTCATGCTCATCGTATGAATAGAAATCAGGCCAGTCGCAGACTAAGTGTCCATTCTCATGAATGAATGTACCGATTGTAAGTTTACTGCCTAAATCTGACATTTGGAAGGTATGCCAGATATTCCATGGGAATCCTTTTATTTTGAATTGAAACCAACCCATGTGAGGCCATAGACCATGTGCCCATCCTGCATCGGCAGTGCCGGCGTAGAAGATGTTGATAGCCAGTAATCGACCTTCGATTGAGGTAAGGTCAGAGATTTTGACGTATTCCTCTTTGTTTATCGCATCTTCAATAATTGGCATGAAAAGGTCGTCTTTATAGTCGTCGCCGCTATCGTAATAACTTTTGTTGTTTGGAGCAGTATAGAAGTCTGTCACGTAGTTCAAATACGTGAGCTTACCATTAGAGATCCATTGAAAATACTCTTTAATGGATTGGAAATTACCGAACTCTTTATAATTATCTCCGTTACAGAACTCTTCAACTTGTTGTCTTGTGATTTGAGATTTTGTGTCTGGGAAATCTACGAGTACGACAATGCCATAAACAGTATCTGGTAAAGCTCTGGCTGCTCTTAAGTTTATTTCGGGTTGTTTGTCAAAATTCAGTTTAACCTTGGTCTCTTCCCGCTTTTCTCTTACGCTCTCTTTTGAAATTCGAATGCCTTTTTTGATGATGCTTTTTACGGCATCAGGAGTCTCTCCGTTGGTATAGACGATGCCTGTTGATGCATATTCTTTCCCGTCTTTAGAAAGCATAGCATAGCAAATCTCGTTCGTTATCTCATCACGAATAAGAGTATAACCATCAAGACTTTCTACGTCCTGATAAAATTCGTTTCCGAATATTTTTACTGATACTTGTGTGCCCCCTGGTTGTTTCAGTGAAAATGTCTCTCCATAATAGGGCCTTGCATATATGTTTTGTTGGACAATCATAAGCATGACTGCCGTAATAATACGTATAAGATGTTTCATGGTATTCTATGTGTATTAGAGTGTTTTTATGTCTGTTATCTGTGCTAGTCTTTGCACATTTGGTTTTCTAAATTACGAAAAAAAGGAGAATGGCTGTAAAATTTTAGTCAAGAAATGCGATTTTCTCAACGAACGCTCTGTTTTTTACAAGGAAAATAATGAATATTTTTTTATAGACTAAGGTTTAGGATGGAAATTCATTTTTATTCCAAGGATATTCTCATGGCATCAATTGAATTTTCGTGGAGGAAAACGGAAGCTGATTTCTTGAATTTCTCCACAGATTCAGTTGTGAAGAATTCGCAGTGTCCGCGTTTAGTCAATTTAGATTCCATCTCAGTGTGTCTTTTCAGATAATCTGCAAGACTTTTTGCGACGATATCACCTTGTGATACGATCTTCATTTTTTCAGGAACGAATTTGCGTATTTTAGGCAATAACAAAGGGTAATGGGTGCAACCTAAAATGATGGTATCAATCTGATTGTCTTTTTCCAAAAGTTCGCTCAGATATTTCTGTACGAAATAGTCGGCTCCGTCAGAGTCGTATTCTGAGTTTTCGACCAACGGCACGAAGAGAGGGCAAGCCTTTCCTGTAACAGTAATGTCAGGAAAAAGCTTGGAAATCTCAATAGGGTATGACTTTGATTGGATGGTACCTTCAGTACCAAGAATACCGACATGGCGGGTCTTCGTCAGTTCGCCGATTTGTTCTACGGTAGGGCGTATTATACCCAACACCCTGCTCTCTGGATCCCACATGGGAAGGTCTTTCATCTGGATGCTTCTTAATGCCTTTGCTGAGGCTGTGTTGCAAGCCAAGATGACCAACGGGCAACCCATATCGAACAATTTCCTAACCGATTGCCTGGTGAATTCGTAGACCACATCGAAAGAACGGGAACCATAAGGTGCACGCGCATTATCTCCAAGATAGAGATAGTCGTATTGCGGCATTTGTTTCTTTATCTTTTCTAAAATGGTCAAACCTCCATATCCGGAGTCGAACAGACCAATTGGACCATTTTGTGTCGGAATTTGTTCCATTGCCATGAGCGTTTGAAAAATCAGTAAAATTTACTATTAAAAGAAAGTTCACAAAGATTCATAAAATCTTTGTGAACTCTGTTGATATTAATAGTTTATTTATCCTATTTAACTCCTAATTTCTTTTTTACAAGATTGGTGATATCGATAGCCTGCTCTGATTTGTAAAGAAGAACATTCATATCGAAGATGTAAAGGAATCCGTTCTCTGCAGCTACTTCGTTCATAGCTTTACGGATTTTCTCTCTCAAAGGAGCTTGAAGCTCTTCTTGTTTCTGTTGTAAAGAAGCTTGAGCTTGTTGGTAGTAGTTCTGCATCTTTGTTTGTAAAGTCTGCAATTCTTCCATTCTGCTCTTCTTTATTGTCTCGTCGAATGTAGCTTCGTTTTGCTTGTACTCAGCAAGTTTACGGTTGAACTCTTCTTCCATTCTTTTAATTTCATTCTCGTGTTGAGCACTAAGCTTCTTGAGTGTTGAGTCTATTGCCATAGCCTCTGGCATTGAAAGAAATAGACCTTGAACGTCAAGGTGTCCAAGTTTAATCTGAGTGTTCTGAGAAAATGCGATAAAAGGAATCGCAAGGAACAATGTTAAAACTAATTTTTTAAGCATAATAAATTAATGTCAGTATTTTATAAATTGATTGTACAAATTTGAAAGATAAAAACGGATGGAAGCATCCGTTCTATTTGATTATTTTGCGTAACCTAACTTAGTCAACACTTCGTCGCTGATATCGCTCTTTGGTGAGTAATAAACGATGTTCATGCTGGAAGCTTTGTCAAATATCATTTGGTATCCTTTAGCCTCTGATACGTCTTTGATGGCTACATAAATTTCATCTTGGATTGGTTTCATAAGGCTCTCTCTTTTCTTGAAAAGTTCGCCATCAGGGCCAAAATACTTTCTCTTTAATTCGTTAGCCTCTTTCTCTTTGGCTACGATTTCGTTCTCCTTGTTTGCTTTCATCTCGTCAGAAAGGAAAACTACTTCTGTCTGATAGTTTTTATAAAGGTTTTTAGCCTCTTCATTTTTAGCTTCAACCTCTTTCTGCCATTTAGCAGAGATTTGTTTTATCTGTTCGTTAGCAGATTCATACATAGGAACATTTTTCAAAATGTACTCCATATCTACTATAGCATATTTCTGAGCCGAAGCTGAAATAGCTCCTAAAAACGCAACGATAGCAATTAATAATACCTTTTTCATATTCATATTAGTTTTTAATTTTTTCAATTGATTTTCATCAACCACAAGAGAACTCATATTGTTCGGATGTTGGTTACACAAAAGTAAATAAAAAAATAGATATTACGTTAAAATTCTTGTCCTATCACAAGGTGGAAATTACTGCCGCCTTCGCCAGCTACATAAGGTGTGTCAAATCCATAACCGTAATCGACTCCGATGAGTCCAATCATAGGAAGGAACACTCTGACACCAGCACCAACAGAACGTTTTAGAGAGAATGGATCGAAATCGTTGAATTCGCTCCAAGCGTTACCTGCATCCATGAATGTAAGCAAGTAAATGGTGGATGTTGGTTGCAACATAAGTGGGTAACGGAGCTCCATTGATAGTTTTGTATAAAGGTTACCCATAGTACGGTTCTTTGCATCACGTGGTGTCAATGATCCGTTTCCGTAACCGCGAAGACCTACACTGGTTGTAGCGTATGTACTGCTTGAACCTGTCATACCGTCACCTCCTATGTAGTAACGTTCAAATGGAGAACGTCTGTCTTTGTCGTAGTAACCTAAGAATCCGTATTCAACACGAGTCATCAATACTAACTTTTGGTCTGATGATAGTGGAGTAAACAATTTAGCCTTAAACTCAGTCTTGTAATACTCAACCCATCTGAACAACTCTTGTTGCATATCCAAATAGTCGGTATAGTCCTCGTTTGATACATAAGAACCATCTCCATATTTTTCTAGTTGAGCTTCCAAACGTTTGTTGTTCTTACCATTGAATGCAGAGTAAGGAGGTGTGGCTTGGAAAGAGAGTGATAATACGGAACCTCTTCTTGTATAATATGGATTATCAAGAGAGTTTCGGCTAAGTGTGATACCTAAACTCAAGTTGTTAGCTTGTCCAGTTTCCAAGTCGAAATAGGACCAGTTCTTCAAATCGTAATGACGATATGCTAGCTCATAATAGATCGAGAAGTAGTCGTCAGGCCAAGCCAAACGTTTACCTAATCCTACTGCACCTCCAAGTGTGGTGATGTACTTGTCAGGGTCAGATGCAAAGGCATAACTTACGTCGTAAGAACTGCCAGAATAATAGTTGTTACTATAAGTGTTTGAGTAATATGAACTATTAACACCTGTTTGGTGTGCCCAGAAGAGCGAAGTTGTCAATGATGTTGGTCGGCTGCCACCTAACCAAGGCTCTGTAAACGAAATGCTGGCTGAGTTGTAATAGTCGGCATTTGTCTGATAAGAGAGAGACAATGTTTGTCCGTCACCCTGTGGCAATGGATTGTATGCCTCTTTGTTGAATATGTTTTGGATAGAGAAGTTTGTGAACTTAAAACCAACCGAACCGGTTATACCAGATTCTCCCCAACCGAAAGATAACTCAACATGGTCGTTTCTTTTTTGCTCCAAGTTGTAAATAATGTCAACGGTTCCTTCTTCAGGGTTTGGAACCGGACGGATATCCATCTTCTCTGGGTCGAAGTGACCAGTTGCTGCCAACTCTCTGGCTGAACGTTGAAGGTCTGATTTGCTGAAAAGTTGACCTGGTTTTGTACGAAGTTCACGACGAACAACACTCTCGTAGATAGCTGTATTTCCGTTAATGATAACCTCGTTGATGGTTGCCTGTCTACCTTCGTAGATACGCATCTCCATGTCGATGGAGTCTCCTTCGATATTTACTTCGACAGGGTCAACGTTGAAGAATAGATAACCATTATCCAAATAAAGGCTGGAAACAGCATCATCATCAGTCATCAATCTTTCGTTCAGTAATTTCTGATTGTAAACATCGCCTTTCTTGATTCCGAAGACTTTGTTGAGCATTTCGCTGGAGTAAATCGTATTACCTACCCAGTTTATATTACGGAAATAGTATTTTTTACCTTCGTAAACTTTAAAATAGATATCAACGCGGTTCTCTTTATAGTTTACAATGCTGTCGCTTATCAATTCAGCGTCACGGAAACCTTTCTCGTTGAATTTATCAATCAATAAGTTCTTATCGTTGGCATACTCTTCACGAATGAATTTCTTTGATTTGAAGATGTTTCTGATTTTTCTCTCCTTTGTCTTCTTCATGGCATTTTTCAACTTAGAAGCTTTCACCTCTTTGTTGCCTTCGATGTAAATGCGGTGAACTTTCACTTTGCCTTTTTTGTCTACATTGACGTCTACAATAACCTGTCCGGGATTCTCTTTGTCGTCACGTAAAACAACTTCAACATCCGCATTCTCATATCCGTCACCTTCCAATTTCTTTTTGATGAGCGTCTTTGCTCTATCTATTTGGTTGGGAGAGATTTGGTTGCCTTTAGAAAGACCAATGCCCATCTCGAGGTCTTCTATCTCTTTTTTCTTCAAACCATTGAAGTTTACTTCAGAAATACGAGGTCTTGGTTTCAATGAAATTTGCAACCATACTTTGTCTTCAACGACTTTGGTGGCGATAATCTTTATATCAGAGAAAAGACCTTGTTTCCAGAAACGTTTGATGGCACGGGAGAAATCATCGCCCGGCATCTTGATTTTTTCTCCTTTGCTTAATCCTGAATAGTTGATGATAACGTTCTTATCGTAGAGTCCGGCACCTTCTACCGTGATGTCTGCGATAACATACTCTTTAGGACTTAAGGTGTATGTGATATTTGGAACCTCTTCTTTTGGTTCAGCTTTGATGGTAGAGTCTCCAACTAAAGCAGAAAGAGAATCAACAACTCTAGAAAGAGAGTCTGAAACAGAGGCTAAAGAGTCAATTTTGCTTGTCTTTATGATGGCAGAATCAGCATTGGCTTTTTCTGTGGCCAACGAATCGGATGCTGTATTACCTGTTTGTGCAAATAAGGAAGTAGAAAATACTCCCAATAGAATTATGCAAATTATATGACGCATATTCATTTTTCTGTTATTTTGATATCTGTTCGCTCGTCTTTCCGAATCGTCTTTCTCTATTTTGATAATCTACGATGGCTTTAAAGAAGTCTTCTTTTTTAAAGTCTGGCCAAGGTGTGTCAGTGAAGTATAGTTCCGAATAGGATAACTGCCACATAAGGAAGTTGCTGATACGGAGTTCACCGCTAGTACGGATCAGCAAATCAGGATCAGGAATGCCTGCTGTGGACAAATAGTTGGAGAATAGATCTTCATCAATATCATTTGGTTGGATCTTTCCTGTTTTTGTGTCTTCAGCTATCTTTTTAGCAGCTTCGGCAATCTCCCATCGAGAAGAGTAACTCAAGGCCAAAATTAATTTCAATCCATCGTTCTTCTCTGTATATTTCATTGCTTCTGAAAGATTCTTCTGTGTCTTTTCTGATAAACGTTTCATATCTCCGATCATCAGCAATCTAACGTTGTTTTTGCTCACCTTTTCGATATGAGTTTTAATGGTCTCGGAAAGGAGTTCCATTAAAGCGCAGACCTCATTCTCCGGACGGTTCCAGTTTTCGGTAGAGAATGCATATAAAGTCATATATTCTACACCCATTTCGGCAGCAGCCTCTGTCACTTTATCAACAGAATCGACACCGTGTTGATGTCCGAAAATTCTATCCTTTCCTTGATTTTTTGCCCAACGACCATTACCATCCATGATGATGGCTACGTGTCTTGGCATCTTATTTTTATCGATCTGTTCTTTATATGTCATTT
>JALNVE010000017.1 GCA_023227695.1 Paludibacteraceae bacterium | reverse complement strand
ATACAAATATGAGCAAATTGTTGAAAATATTCAATCGTATTTTCATTTAAGTCACCACGCAATTTGACCCATTGACACTTAGTATAGTGAAAATACCACGCAATTTGACCTATACGCCTTTTTTTTTGACTGAAAAGGGAACGTATTATTTTGTCGTTTTCCCTTTGATGTTTTCTACCTCAATATATTTGGCAAGGAAGTCAAGGAATGTGACTTTGTGCTTTTTATCTTCAATCTTAACAGCAATGTCTTCTCCTCTTGATTCCATATTAATCGACAAATGCTTGTAGTCGCAGTTGAATTCAACTGTTTTGTATTTGACAATTTGCATCTCAAAACGTATTGTGACCGCATTATAATCTTTTCCTATCCAACGTGAAGGCAACGGGTCAGGAAAATCATAAAAGTCGGCATCGAGGATGAGTGTGCAACCATGCATGTCGACGTTGGTGATACTTACATCGCTTAAATCGGGTTCTTTTCCGTTGTATAGAGCTTTGATTGCTCGATTATCATCAATAAAATCTAACCACTTCTTTGCCATAATCAATCTTCATAAATGTCGTAAGAATATATCTCGTTGATAGCTGCCGTATCGAAATTCAAGTCTAATACAGGATTCTTGTCCTCGTTTTTTATGATCAGTCGGCCAATACCTTTTTCGTCCTTATCTAAGGCTATGGAACAATGAAATTCATGGAAGAAATTTCCGTGGTCTTTCAAAAGGTAATTAAGATCTGAAGAGTTGACTGAAACCTTGTTTAGTTCCAAATGGATGGTAACGAAGCTGTGTTCACTTTCATCGGCCTGCCAGTTGTAAGGAATGTCATCTGGCCAATCTTGGATATCAATATCCAGATACATCTTTAGATCCTCGCCTGGTGCCAGTTTGATTCCGAAATAACAGACATCTTCCAAACTTGGATCTCTGTCATTGTATATCAATTTTACAACATCTGCGTTACTTACATGTTTTACCCACATAATTATTTGTTGTTTTAAAGAATGTTCAAAAGTAAGTGTCGGTTGCGGAAGCTCTGATTTCTTGTTTCTTGCCAATCCGTTGGGTCGGATTTTTTTGCTAGTCAAAGAGATTTTTGTTCATCTTTGATTTTAAAGAATAGTATGAAATCAGTTTAGAAAGAAGGCTTAGAAGAAGATGGAGTAGCAGATGCTCACAATGGCCAATGCCATGAGGACGATGCCCGTGCCTTTATTGATGATGTTAAGTCCTCTTATGTTAAAACGACTTCTGAAAACATTGACAAGGTTGACAAGAAGTGCCCACCAGAATAATGCTCCAAACATGATGAAGAATATACCGGCAATGCTTTGCCAAACAGTAGTGTCGTCTGTAATATAATGGAACTTAGCAAACAAGGCAATGAATAGAAGTATTACTAAAGGATTGGTTATTGTTAGGCCAAATGAAGTTAAAAAGTCTTGTAGATAATTCTTTTTGTCGTTGTTCATTTTTGACAACTCTCGGACGGGGTTGTTCCTATATGTATAAAGACCAAAAAGAAAAACTATGATGGTGCCGATTAATTGTAATATGGATTGGTGTAATGTTATGAAATCTATGATGAAAGACATACTAAAGGCTGCAATGACAGCGTATAGTAAATCGGACAATGTAGCTCCTAAAGCGGTGGCTATTCCATGTGCTCGTCCTCTGTTTAATGTACGTTGTAAGCAAAGTATTCCGATCGGGCCTACAGGCGCTGATACGAAAATACCAATAATAAGTCCTTTTAACAACATAGAAATCATGCTGCAAATATCGCTATTTTTCTTAAAAAATAACCACTATTTGATAGTTTTTAGCAGTTTTGTTTAAAATCACAACAAATATCAATGATTTTTTCTCTTCTTTATTTGATGAAAATGATTCTTGAAATTTATCTTATTTATTGATAATCAGTCTTTTCTGAATCAAATAGAAAGGAAGAGAAACAGGCTTTATCTTTTGTCTAGATTGCCTTCAAAGTAATTGATAAATGCATTGTTTACGAGACGATTGCCGCCTGGAGTAGGGTAGTTACCTGAAAAATACCAGTCTCCTGTATGGTTTGGACATGCTTTGTGCAGCTGTTCTATCTGTTGATATACGATTTCAACCTCTGTCTTGACGTCAGAAGGTGTCAACATCTGAGCTATCTTACGTGAAATCTCTTCGTCTGTAAATGGTGCGTAAATCTCCTTCACGTAATTGACAATCTGTTCTTTTGAAAGATTTTGTTGTGCTTTTGATTTTAAATAAACATCATTAATCAAACCTGTTTCCTCCCTTTCCTTAAGTAGTTCTATCGCAGCTTTGAAGGCTATGAATTCACTCATACGCGACATGTCGATGCCATAGCAGTCAGGAAAGCGGACTTGAGGAGAAGAGGATACAATGACAATCTTCTTAGGGTTGAGTTTATCCAGAATTTTGATGATACTCTGTTTCAATGTTGTTCCTCTTACGATAGAGTCGTCGATGATGACCAGGTTGTCTTCTCCACTTTTTACCGAACCGTATGTGACGTCATAGACGTGAGCCGCCAAATCGTTACGATTTTCATCTTGGGCGATGAATGTTCTCATCTTAATATCCTTTATGGCTATTTTCTCCATTCTTGGACGGGCAGAGATGATCTCTTGGATTTCTTCGTTTGAGAAATGGACACCAGAAGCAAGCTTTTTCTTCTTCTCCTCAATCATAAACTTATCCATTCCGTCCATCATGCCGTAAAAGCCAACTTCTGCAGTGTTTGGAATGAAAGAGAAAACGGTATGTTTTAAGTCGTAGTTGACCGCCTTCAAGATGGAAGGTGTAAGTAATTCCCCCAGTTTTTTACGCTCACGATAGATGTCGCGGTCGCTTCCTCGTGAGAAGTAGATGCGTTCGAAAGAGCATTGTGTGAGTTTTAGAGGCTCGTGAATCTGCTCCAGATAAAAGTCTCCGTCACGCTTCATGATGAGGGCTTGACCAGCACCAAGCTCTTTTACATCGTCGATAGCTACATTCATCACTGTTTGGATAACGGGACGTTCGGATGCTGCAACGATGATTTCGTCATCGATATAATAGAAAGCCGGACGGATGCCGTGAGGGTCACGGAAAAGGAAAGAGTCGCCATGTCCGATCATTCCGCAGATGGCGTAACCGCCGTCCCATCCATTTTCGGAGCGACGGATGATTTGTCCGATATTCATGTTCTTTTCGATCAATTCCGAAATCTCTTCGTTCTCCTTCCCCTCTTTGTCGTATAGATCATATTTACTTTGAACTTCTTGGTCCAACTGGTGGCCTATGGTCTCCAACATTAGTATGGTATCGCCCATGTCACGTGGATGCTGACCGATCTTTGTCAATTTGGCAAAGACTTCGTCTACGTTGGTAAGATTGAAATTTCCAGAAAGAACCAGCGAGCGATTCTTCCAGTTGCTTCGTCTTAAAAAAGGATGGACGTATGAAATGCCGTGCTTCCCGGTTGTGCTGTATCTTAAATGTCCCATATAAAGTTCACCCGCGAAAGGCAGGTTCTCTTCTGCGTATTTCGGATCGTTCCAAATGGAGTCAGGAATATCTTTATAGTTCTTGTACATATTTCCGAAAATCTCGTTGATGGCACTAGAACCTTCGGCTCTCTCACGGAAGATGTACTCTTCGCCTGGTTTTGAATGCAGTTTAATGCAGGCAAGACCCGCACCTTCCTGTCCTCGGTTATGCTGTTTTTCCATAAGGAGGTAAAGCTTTTCCAAACCATACTTCCAAGTGTTGTATTTCGTAAAGTAATACTCTAAAGGTTTCCTTAATCTGACGTAAGCTATTCCGCACATAATTCTATTTGTTTATAATATTTTCGTTTTTGAAAATAGTCTATCAAGTAATAAGTTGAAAAGTTCGTCAAAAAGACACCTTCGCTTCTTTTTCGCTTTATGGACTAACTGTTTCTATAAAAAAAGGCTGTGTTTCAAGAAAAACACAGCCTTTCGTCTTTTATTCTACGGTAACAGATTTTGCCAAATTTCTTGGCTGATCAACATCGCAACCCTTCACAACCGCAATATGGTAAGCGAGCAGTTGGAGAGGTATGGAGGCTAAAAGAGGTACGAGGCACTCTTTGGTCTCCGGAATTTGGATGCAGTAGTCTGCCAATTTGCGAACCACCTCGTCTCCTTCCGTTATGATGGCAATTACCTTTCCTTTCCTAGCCTTAATCTCTTGTATATTGCTTACTACCTTCTCATACATACCTGCGTTGGTCGCAATGACAACTACTGGCATCTCTGCGTTGATGAGGGCTATTGGACCGTGTTTCATCTCTGCAGCGGGATATCCTTCGGCGTGGATGTATGAGATTTCTTTGAGCTTCAATGCACCTTCTAGAGCGATAGGATAGTTGTATCCACGACCTAGATAGATGAAGTTGCTGGCGTATGTGAATATCTGTGAGAATTTCTCTATGTTGTCGTTGATTTTTAAAATCGTTTTGATTTTATCTGGAATCAACGTCATTTCGTGTAAAATGTTCAGGAAATGATTTTCCTCTATTGCTTTCTTCTCTTTTGCAATGGATAGAGCGAGCATCAACAAAACTAAAACTTGGGCAGTGAATGCTTTGGTGGAGGCAACTCCAATTTCGGGACCAACGTGTGTGTAGCATCCGCTGTCTGTTGCGCGGGCAATGGAAGAACCTACTACATTGCAGATTCCGAAGATGAAAGCTCCATTCTTTTTAGCCAACTCAATAGCAGCCAATGTATCTGCGGTTTCTCCTGATTGGGAAATGGCGATTACGATATCGTCTTTATTGATGACCGGCTTACGGTAACGGAACTCAGATGAATATTCTACTTCTACTGGAATACGAGCGAATTCTTCGATAGCGTACATTCCGATTAACCCGGCGTGCCAAGATGTTCCACAAGCGGTGATGATTATTCTTTTTGCATTGAGGAATTTTTCCTTGTGGTCGATGAATCCGGAAAGGGCGATGTTGTTGACATCTGTATTTATACGTCCACGCATACAGTCGGTCAATGACTTAGCTTGTTCAAAGATTTCTTTCAGCATGAAGTGGTTGTAGTTACCTTTCTCCAATTGGCTGAGGCTAAGTTCAAGCTGCTGTATTTGAGGTGTCTTTTCTATGTTGCTTATTGTCTTTATTTTCAAAGGCTCTCCACGTTTGATGATGGCAATTTCCTCGTCGTTCAGATAAACAACCTTATTGGTGTATTCAATGATAGGTGTTGCATCGGAAGCCAAAAAGTATTCGTCTTCTCCGACTCCGATGACAAGCGGACTACTTTTTCTTGCTGCGATGATGGTGTCTGGATTCTCTTTGTCCAATATAGCGATGGCATAAGCTCCTACAATTTGGTTCAAAGCCATCTGTACGGCAGTGAAAAGGTCTGTTTTATGTATGGTTTTGATGAATTCAATCAGTTGAATAAGAACTTCCGTGTCGGTGCTGCTCTGGAACGTATAACCTTTGGCTATTAATTGTTCTTTCAATACAGCGTAGTTTTCTATGATTCCGTTATGGATCATAGCCAGTTTCTCGGATTGAGAGTAGTGAGGATGGGCATTTGCATTGGTTGGCTCGCCATGAGTGGCCCAACGGGTATGAGCAATTCCGATGGTTCCACTGGTATCTTTGTCAGATGCGAAATCCTCCAGATAGGCTACTTTACCTTTCGTTTTGTAAACGTTCAGTTGTTTGTTTTTATTTATAAGTGCAACTCCAGCACTGTCGTATCCTCTATATTCGAGTCTGTGCAACCCTTTTATAAGGATCTGGTATGCATCTTTATTTCCTATATAACCTACTATTCCACACATAAAATTATTATTTTTTGCATTAAGCGACTTTTTATTATAAAAGGTTCTGTTTGTTTTTGTCGTGATTCAGAATGATTTTCAAACTTGATTTGTTTTGCTTCTTAGTCTTGCCATGGCCTCTTCCACATCTTCTCTGTTTGCGAAGCTTGTGAAACGAACGTAACCTTCACCGCCTGGACAAAATCCTACGCCTGGAGTGCAGACTATGTTGTGTTCGTAAAGCATCTCTTCGAAGAATTTCCAGGAAGTGATGCCTTTGGGTGTTTTCATCCAGAGATAAGGAGAGTTGACGCCTCCCCAAACTTGGTAACCTAATTGAATCAACGTCTCTCTGATGAAATGAGCATTTTCCATGTAATAGTCGGTCAATACCTGACGTTCCTTTATACCTTTTGGAGAATAAGCCGCTTCGGCACTAAGAATGGAGGTATATGGCATTCCGCTGTATTTTGAGGTATGACGTCTTTGCCACATTTTTTCAATCGAGACACTTTCTCCCATCAGTGTGTATGCCATTACTTCGTTTGGTACAATGGTGAATGAAAAGTTGGTGCCTGTATAGCCTGTTGTTTTGGAGAGACTTCTTATTTCGATGGCAACCTTCTTTGCGCCTTTAATCTCGTAGATGGAGTGGGGCACATCCTTTTCTTTGATGTAATGAGCGTTGGCTGCGTCGAAAATTATCAATGCCTGATTGTCGATGGCGTATTTCACCCATTTTTTCAATTCTGTGGCATTGAGCGTAATTCCTGTTGGATTGTTGGGGAGGTTGAGATAAATAACATCAAGTTTCTCCTTTGGTATTTGGGGAACGAATTTGTTCTCCATATTACAGGGTATATATATAAGGTTACTCCATCTTCCGTCTTCCATCTTTTCTCCGGCTCTTCCGTTTCTTACATTAGAATAGATATATGTCGGATAAGTAGGATCGAGTATGCCTATGATATTATCGGTACTGAGAATTTCGCTGAAATCTTCGGCCGCGTCTTTCGAACTGTCGTTTAGAAAAATCTCCTCCTGTGTGAGTTTGACCCCACGAGGTTCGTAATCGCTTTTGAGTATGCTTGTTATAAGCGCTTTTCTATGCTCTTCAGAGTTGAAGTTTTTGACTCCGCCTGTGTCGGCCAACTCATCGATGGCTTTGTGCAGAGTATCTATGACTTCTCCTTTTAGGATGCTCGTAGTATCTCCAGCGTCAAGATGAATCACTTTCGCTTTTGGTCTTGTCGCTTTAAAGACATTTATCTTTCTCGTTATTTCAGAGAAAAGATAGTTGTCTGGAAGTTTTAGATAATCTTCGTTTATTAGAGCCATACTTGATAGTTTATTTTTTCAATCAGTCGAATGTCTAAAAAGTTGTTCTTTACGAAATGACATTTTTCTGAAGAAAAGTTGATCAAAGTATAAAAATGTCATGTTTTGCAGAGAAATTACACTTTTTTGTTAAAAGGAACTTCAGAACAGAGCATGAAATATATACAAATGTAGTTAAAAAGGGAAAAGGAAAAAAAATATGAGATGTTATGTTGTTTCTTGTGGGGTCTTTGTTTTATATTGACACAAAAATACATAAAATACTTTCAATTTGTCGCATATTAACCCTGTTTTATTGATAAAATTAATATTGATAAGAAAAAATCTATTATTTTATGTCAATGTTTTCCGATTTTGTTCTAAAATAGTTATCTTTGCCATTGTTTAAGAATAAAAAACGAAAAAAAGCAAAACAAAAAGCTCAAAAAATGACTTTTTGTAAGAAAAAGCTCAAAAAAACAGATTTTTTATTTTTAGATGACAAGGTCAAAACAAGAAGAAGAAGAAAAATAACAAATAACTCAAAAATTTAAATTTTTTAGCAATGTCAACAAGTGCAAGTGTAGCAGAATTTATGGCCAAAGTAGTGGCTAAGAATCCAGGTGAGAAGGAATTCCACCAGGCAGTTCAGGAAGTTGTTGAGTCTTTGATGGATTTCATCGAGGCAAATCCTAAGTATAAAAAGGCAAAGATTCTTGATAGAATGATTGAACCAGAAAGAACAATCATCTTCCGTGTTCCTTGGATTGACGATAAAGGTGAGTACCAAATCAATCGTGGATATCGTATCCAGATGAACAGTGCTATCGGTCCTTATAAAGGAGGTATCCGTTTACACCCTTCTGTAAACTTAAGTATCTTGAAGTTCTTGGCTTTCGAGCAGGTTTTGAAGAACAGTTTGACTACTCTTCCAATGGGTGGTGCAAAAGGTGGTTCTGACTTCGACCCTAAGGGCAAATCAGATAACGAGGTTATGCATTTTTGCCAAAGCTTCATGACTGAGTTGTCTCGTCACATTGGTGCTGACACTGACGTTCCTGCTGGTGATATCGGTACAGGTGCTCGTGAAGTTGGTTTCTTATTTGGTCAATACAAGAGATTGAGAAATGAGTTCGTTGGTGTTTTGACTGGTAAGGGTCTTTCTTACGGTGGATCTTTGATTCGTCCTGAGGCTACTGGTTACGGAACAACTTATTTCGCTCAATATATGCTTGAGACTAAGGGTAATTCATTGAAGGGTAAGAGAGTTGCCATCTCTGGTTCTGGAAATGTTGCTCAGTTCGCAGTAGAGAAATGTACTCAAATGGGTGCTAAAGTTATTAGCGTATCTGACTCAAACGGTACTATTATCGATGAGGATGGTATTGATGCAGAGAAACTTGCATTCATCAAAGATTTGAAGGACGTAAAACGTGGTCGTATCAAAGAGTACGCTGCTAAATATAAGAATGCTAAATACTTAGAGAACCAACGTCCTTGGAAGAATGTCAAAGTTGATGTTGCTATGCCTTGTGCAACTCAGAACGAGTTGGATGGTGAAGACGCTAAGGCTCTTTTGGCAAACGGAACTATCTGTGTAGCTGAGGGTGCTAACATGCCTTCTACTATTGAGGCTGTAAACGCATTCATTGATGCTAAAATTCTTTACGCTCCAGGTAAAGCTTCTAATGCTGGTGGTGTTGCAACTTCAGGTTTGGAAATGTGCCAGAATTCAGCTCGTTTGTCTTGGTCTTCTGAAGAGGTTGACGCTAAGTTGAAGAGCATCATGAAGAATATCCATGACAACTGCGTTAAATACGGAAAAGAAGCTAATGGTACTGTTAACTACGTTAAGGGTGCTAATATCGCTGGTTTCGTTAAGGTAGCTGATGCTATGCTTGCTCAAGGTTTAGTATAGTATTGTTATAATTAGATAGAAAGTTCCCCGTTTAGCGGCGGGGAACTTTTTTTAGACTTTTTTTAGATTTTCTATTTTTGTAACCATTTGATAGAGTTGTGTTTATAAAATTACCTTAATATTAAAACTGAAACATTATTCACGGTTTCTTCTGTTTGTTGAGGCTTGTCTTTGATTAAGGTAATGAATCTTTTTTAGGGAAGACAAGAGATTTTTGAAATGGCCATTTGACCATGATTTTGAATTGGATAATAATTGGATAAAATATATAGTCATGAGTAAATTAAAAGTTGCAGTCATTGGATATGGTAATATCGGACGTTTTGCTGTAGAGGCTATTCAAGCAGCTTCTGATATGGAACTTGCAGGTGTTGTTCGTCGTGCCTCTTCTGTTTCAAAACCATCAACAGAGTTGGCTGGAGTTAAGGTCGTTTCTGATATCGATGATCTTGGTAAGGTAGACGTAGCTTTAATATGTGGTCCAACACGTAGTGTACCTGAAATGGCAAAGGCTATTGTAGAAAAGGGAATCTGTACAGTTGATAGCTATGATATCCACGGAGAGTTATGGAATGTTCATGAAATGTTGGATGCAGTTTGCAAAAAGCACAATGCAGCATCTATCATCTCTGCAGGATGGGATCCAGGAACAGACTCTGTTATTCGTACTCTTATGATGGCAATGGCTCCTAAGGGAATTACTTATACTAACTTCGGTCCAGGTATGAGCATGGGTCACTCGGTGGTTGCCCATTCTAAGGCTGGCGTAAAAAACGCATTGTCAATGACCATTCCTACAGGTACGGGAGTTCACCGTCGTATGGTATATGTAGAGTTGGAAGACGGAGCTAAATTGGAAGACGTTACTGCTGCTATCAAGGCTGACTCTTACTTCTCTCATGACGAAACTCACGTAATGGCAGTAGAGAGCGTAGATGCTCTTCAAGATATGGGTCACGGTGTTCTTATCGAACGTAAAGGTGTTTCGGGAAAAACTCAGAACCAATTGATAGAGTTCCGTATGCACATAAACAACCCAGCGTTGACAGCTCAGGTTCTTGTATCTTGTGCTCGTGCGGTTGTTAAACAAAAACCAGGCTGCTACGCTTTGCCGGAAATTGCTCCTATGGATCTTTTGGCTGGAGATAAAGAGACATTGATAAAATCTTTAGTTTAGTAGAAAAATAAATAAAATCTTTAAAAGACAACGGAGTGTTTCCGTTGTCTTTTTTTATGGGCTATTTGTCTTTTTCTCAGTCAGAAATTTCTTACTATTGGGAACAATAGAATCCCTCAAACCTCTTTATATGGCTTAAATCTGCTAGTCGTTTTATTCTTATTTAATGCAATCTATAGTTGAAAATTTAGCTTAAATTGGCATCCTCCCTAATTGTTAAATCTCCTTTTTTGGAGGTATCTTGTTGTTATTTATTATTTTAATGATTAAATTTAATCCGTGCTAAAGAATAACTTTTGTTCTACTTGAGTTATTTTAAGGAAAATATTATTTCTAACTATAAATTTAAAGGTGATGAAAACTACAAAGACAATGAGAAGTATATTGTTGATTTTATCTAATTTATTTCTATTAGGAATTTTTTCAGCTTATGCGGATGAACATACTCCGATTGAGCCAAAGCAGTTGCCTGCCAAAGTTCAGAAGTTTATAAAATCTTATTTCCCTAAAACAGAGGTCACAATGGCGTCTATGGAGAAAGACTTCTTGGAGACATCATATAAGGTGGTTCTTTCAAGTGGAGCTCAGATCGAATTCCATAATAATGGAGAATGGAAAGAGGTGAAAAATCCTGGAGGTATGATTCCTGCGGCTCTGATTCCTGCGCAGATTGCAAAGAATGTAAAAAGTCTATATCCTGGTACTTCTATTGTAGAAATGGACAAAAATAGTAAAAATTACGAAGTGACATTGTCTAACGGTTATGAGCTTACATATAACTTTAAATTTAAGCTCATTGATATAGATGATTGATCACGTTCTGAATCTGAATAAATAAAGGCTGCGTCATTAGATGCAGTCTTTATTTTGTCTTAAAAAGAGAGGTATATCAGATAATTATCCGGCAGATAGAAAGTCGGCTATGGAATTTGTACAAATACGGGACTTCTCAAAGCATCTAAAAGGAGCTGGCTTTTCACTTTTTGGTTGCCCCGAATAAAAGTAATTCGCATTAATTGGTGGTTTCAACTAAAACAACAGAAATCCTGCAACGCCCGAAACCGCAATCAGTATCATTGGGTTAACCTTCCAAAAAAGCGACGCCATAAATGTTGAGGCACAAATAATGATGCTGATGTTTTTGTTGTCCAAGCCTACGTCAGAGAAGTTCTCCTTGTTCATGAGAAGTAAGGCAGCTGCCAGAATCAATCCCGCAACGGCGGGTTTCAATCCCGAGAATATATAGGCAATGTATTTGTTGTCTTTGTGCTTGAAGAGAAACCTGATGACAAAGAACATCATAAGGATCGAAGGCAAGCATAGTGCCAATGTTGCAATGATCGAACCTGATAACCCCGCTACAGTGTAACCCACATAAGTAGCCGTGTTGATGGAAATGGGTCCTGGGGTCATCTGAGAAATAGCCAGTATGTCGGCAAACGACTGACTGGTCATCCATCCATAATTGTCTACCACCTCATGTTGAATGAGAGAGATCATGGCATATCCGCCACCAAACCCGAAGAGTCCGATTTTGAAAAAAACGTATGAAAGATAAATCAAATCCATTTTCTATACATCCCCCATAATAAGCCACCGGTAGCGGCAACGATGATAATAAGAATAGGAGAGACTCCGCACTGCCATATCAGCAAGGCTGCTGAAATGGGAATGAAGATGGTCTTCCATGTTAGTTTAGCAGATTGAATCATTTTGATGGAGGGTGCCAAAATCAAAGCGACTACGCAAGGGCGTATGCCTTTGAATATCCTCTCTACGATTTCGTTGTCTTTGATTTGAACGAAGAATATGGCGACTAACAGAATGATAAGGAATGAAGGCAATGCAGCTCCTAATGCAGCCGAAGCAGCACCTCTAAAGCCTTTGATTTTATAACCTACGTAAAGTGCTGTGTTGATGGCGAAAACGCCTGGGATAGTTTGCACTACCGTAATCATATCCCAAAACTCATCCTCTTTCACCCACTTTTTCTTTTCAACAATGGCTTTTTCCACCATGCTGAGCATAGCATAGCCACCTCCTAGGGTGAAGGCTCCGATTCCTAAGAAAATTCTAAACAATTGGAAACACACGTTTTTACTCCTTTTGGTTTTGATTTGCAAAAGTAGCAAGAATGTACGGATAAAACACTATTATTTAGTCTATTCTGCCTTGTTCTCTTCTGACGAGTTATTGCGCTTACGCAAGAAATCCAACGTTTGTCCTAGAGGACAGCATATTCTGCACCAAGGTCTGGAAATGAATAAAGATAGCGCAATCGATGCAAATCCGATTACTAATGTAATCAACGAAGCGGTGTTTATATTGAATGCACTGAATGGTTCTATATAGTCGAAATCAAAATTGATTCCTAGGATTAGCAAAAGAACAATGGCGATCAGTATGGCTTTCCTGATAAAAAGCAGGTAATGGAACACTTTGTGTGATATGTTCAATTTGTTCTTGTTTGCTTTTCCCATTAATTCCTGTGCAGCGCCAAACGGGCAAAGATATGTGCAATAGAAGGCACGGCCGGTTAGAAGAGGAAGCAGTATGGCTGCAATCGTGATCAATAAAAGCCCCCATTGCAAGGATAAAGGAACTCCGTTTGTCAACCAAGTATAGAATTGGAAGAGAGAGAGCATCGAACCTTGCCATACACCCAAGATGATAATGGAAAGAATAAGTATAGGAATGCGAAGTTTTCTTGCTTTTGCAGGTTTAAAGAAGGCATATAGGGCTAAAATCAATAGAATAACCGAAGCTAGATTCTTAGCAAATAAATCCCAAGCGAAATCTATTTTGACATTCTCTTTCTGGAAAAATGCGATTCTTTTCCTGAAAGATGCATCGATTGCCCTTGATGTGAAGGTTGCGCCGGAAACAGCGTCAACGTCAGTTGCTAAAGCCTCGCTGATACTCTTGCCGTTCCAACGCTTGAGCATGCCGCTTTTCTGTACTTTTTCCACATAACTTGGTGTGTCGCTGTTATCTAGTATTTTAATTCCTACGATTATATTATCTGCATCCAGTAAAATAAGGATGGGAACAGGGCCGGCATAACCGTTGATGTCTTGTGCCACAGGGAAGGAGTGCAGAATGGTTCCTATCTTGCTGTTGCTTTTATCAAAAACCTCATAAAAGGCAGTGTCAACTTCAGAAATCGATCTGGCCTCTGGAAAAATGGATTGAGCTTCTTTTAAATCAATGGCAGAAGCCTCTTCTGCGGCTTCGATTTCTTGAGATGAACGCTCTTGATTATTGCAGAATCCAGAAGCAATGAGAATGCAAACAGCTATGGTGATCAGAATTGTTACCGCTCTTTTCATGATGTATAAATTGATTTTATTTTACAAATGTAATATAAATCTGAAATTTCAGAACCTTTTAGAAAAAGTGTTTGAATTGCAATCTTCATTTCGAATGTTTTGTCAGAAATGCCCGAAAAAGCAAAAAAAGAATATTTGTCTCAAAAACGGTTGTTTTTATGTTTTATAATATATTTTTATATTTTGTAAAATGTTTTATAATTGTGAACTTTGTAAAGTTTATGAAACCAGATTCTTGCCTAAATATAAATACCAAAAAGACACAAAAAAGGGAAACGTTGACGCTTCCCTTTTTTTATTGTATTTAATTAGTGAATGTTTTTTGTTATTTGTATTCCTCTTCAACTTTCATTTCTCCACTAACAATTTTATTGACTTTAGGTTGGATAAACCAAATACCGATAGGTAAGAGCCAAACCATAAAGATCTCTGCAATGTAGTCTGATAATTTTACATCATGTTGGTATTCTGCCATTTTGATTGTCTTTGCAGTGAAATAAAATATGTAAAACATGGCTGCAAGGACTAAAATGTAAACAATAGATATTAGTCCCAAAAAAGGTACAATGCTACCCAATGTGGTCACATTGTTAGAATCGTTTATGCCGTTAACAAATATCTCTTTTGCAAAAGAAAAGCAGTAAATCATGGCTCCCACAATAAGAAGTGTGGATATTAATAAAGAGAAAAATGCAATTTTGAATAGCTTAAAATTCATGGTTGCATTTTTTTGTAAGCTTTTCTGTAATCTTTTCTGTAATCCTGTTACTATGGACCAAATCCATACATAAAAAATCATCGAAAAAGCAATAATGATTAGATAGTAATACTTCACATGATCGAACATGTCAAACGTCAGTGCTAACGACTGTAAAGGGTCTGGATTGGCTGGGTCGTAATTGTTTGCAACCATTTCGTTAATCATGAAAGACATCATCGATCCCATCATGATAAAGGTGATGATCATCGGAATAGCAAAGGTCAAGATAAATACTTGCCAATGCTTCATTTTTAAAAATAAATCTGTCATTTTTTATTGAGATTAGGTTTAACGTCTGTATTTTTATAAACTTAACAAAGCTACAATAATTGTAATACAGAATGAAATATTTGTTGCATAAAAAGATGACAAGTTGGTTTGTTATTTTTCTTTATGTTATTTTATTGGTTTCTAAATATTTATGTGCTTAAGTTTGTTTTTGTTCTTGTGCTGATTATTGGAAAAACTATTTGGTCAGTAGCTGAACGAATTTTATAAGATCCTTCCAGTTACCAATCCTATATCAACTTGCTGTTTCTGAAAAATTTACTATCTTTGCAAAAGATTATCTACAAAACTTTTGAAACAAAGCAGTCTAGTGATTAGATACTGCTTTTTTACTATTATTTTTTAGAAATATGGGATTATTCAGTTTCTTCTCTAAAGAAAAAAAAGAGACATTGGACAAAGGTCTCGAAAAGACCAAGGAAAGTGTATTCTCTAAGATTACGAGGGCCGTTGCTGGAAAGACAAAGGTAGACGACGAAGTACTTGATAATTTGGAGGAGGTTCTCGTTACTTCTGATGTTGGTGTAGAAACCACATTGCGTATCATTGACCGCATTCAGAAACGTGTGGCTCGTGAGAAGTATGTCGGAACGGACGAACTGAATGGAATTCTGAAGGAGGAAATCGCTGCATTGTTGGAAGAGAACAATATGCAAGATGGCGATGATTTTTCTTTGCCTGAATCTAAAGATCCATACGTCATAATGGTAGTTGGTGTGAATGGTGTTGGAAAGACAACCACCATCGGTAAATTGGCTCATCAGTTTACAAAAGCCGGCAAAAAAGTATATTTGGGTGCTGCGGATACTTTCCGTGCCGCTGCCGTTGAGCAGTTGGTTATTTGGGGAGAGCGCGTTGGTTGCCCAGTTATAAAACAGAACATGGGCGCCGATCCTGCTTCTGTAGCTTTCGATACACTCTCTTCTGCAAAAGCAAATGGAGCCGACTTGGTCATCATCGATACGGCAGGACGTCTTCACAACAAGATAAACTTGATGAACGAGCTTTCTAAAATCAAGCAGGTAATGCAGAAGGTGATTCCGAATGCTCCGCACGAGGTCCTTCTTGTTTTGGATGGTTCTACCGGACAGAATGCGTTCGAACAGGCTCGTCAGTTTACCAAGGCAACAGATGTCACATCTTTGGCCATCACAAAATTGGATGGAACAGCTAAGGGTGGCGTTGTGATTGGTATTTCAGACCAGTTCAAGATTCCAGTTAAGTATATAGGTGTAGGAGAGGGTATTGACCACTTACAGGTCTTCCGAAAACGAGAGTTTGTAGATTCTCTCTTTAAATAATAAAAAAACAAAGGATCCTTTCAGGGGGTCCTTCTTTCTATATAAGCCTTTCTTGTCAAAAATGGAACCTGTCATTTTTTCCAAAAGATGCAGAAAAATACAATAGATATAATAAACCTCGGATGTTCCAAAAATTTGGTTGATTCTGAGATGTTGAGCCGTCAGTTGGAGGCCAAAGGTTATAAGGTGGTGCACGATCCTCAAGATCCGAAGGGTAGCATTGTCATTATCAATACATGTGGTTTTATTGGCGATGCGAAAGAGGAATCCATCAATACGATTCTTCAGTTCGGAGAGCTGAGACGCAAGCATAAGATTGAACGTCTGTTGGTGATGGGGTGCCTTTCTGGCCGTTATATAAAGGAGTTGCCGACTGAAATTCCGGAGGTAGACCGTTATTATGGTAAGTTCAATTGGAAGGAGATTCTGACAGACTTGGGTCACAGTTATGACCCTAAATTGTCGTTGGAGCGAACTCTTACCACCCCTTCCCACTACGTCTATCTGAAGATTTCTGAAGGCTGTAACCGTTTCTGTTCTTATTGTGCTATTCCTATTATTACGGGTCGTCATCAGTCTCGTCCGATCGAGGATTTGGAGGCTGAGGTGAAATGGCTCGTTTCTCAAGGAGTGAAGGAGTTTCAAGTGATAGCTCAAGACCTCTCTTATTATGGAATGGACCTTTACCATTCGTTGAAGTTGGCAGAGTTGCTAGAGCGTTTGTCTGATATAAAAGGAGTGGAATGGTTGAGGCTCCACTACGCTTATCCTGCACAATTTCCATTCGATGTTTTGAGGGTGATGAGAGAACGTGACAATGTCTGCAAATATATCGATATTGCCTTTCAGCATATTAGCGATAATGTCTTGGAGAAGATGCATCGTCATGTGACTTCGAAAGAGACCTACGAATTGATTGACCGAATCCGTGAAGAGGTGCCTGGGGTTCATATCCGTACAACTTTGTTGACTGGTCACCCAGGTGAGACCGAGGATGATTTCAATCAGTTGATGGAGTTTGTAAGAAAAGCCCGTTTTGAGAGAATGGGAGCGTTCCAATATTCGGAAGAGGAGGGCACTTACTCGGCAGAACATTACAAGGATGATATTCCGTTTGAGGTGAAGCAAGAGCGCGTTGACCGCATCATGGAGGCTCAGGAGGAGATTTCCCGTGAGATTAATCAGCAGAAGGTTGGTAAGGTAATGAAGGTTATCATAGATCGAGAGGAGTCTGACTTCTTCGTAGGTCGTACACAATTCGATTCTCCTGAGGTTGATCCTGAGGTTCTGATCTCAAAGAATAAAGATTTGAAGATAGGAGAATTCTACCCCATCTTGATTACAGGAGCAGAAGATTACGATCTTTATGGTGAGCTGAAGGATTGATTTTCGTAAGATGTTGCAGATGCAAATAATCAGCGATTATAGTGCATCCCCTAAATAAAGAATGATAGTCAAGAAAAACAGGTAAGCTGTTTTTCTTCTGTCATGCCATATAATACTTTTGATAGAGGCCTATTTCTGAACCGTTTTTCAGATTCTTTCCTGTTTGTGTAAGAGAGACACCATGTTTCATGGAAGGAAAGCGAAAATCAGATGGATATTTTGTTTTTTTTAATTGAAAAGATAAAATACAGTTTGCAGCTAGATGGTAAATTATTTCAACTTAAATAAATTAATATGAAAAAGTTTAGTTATTTAATCTATTTGCTTCTTGTGTTTTTGCTCTCCTCTTGTGGAGGTGGAGCAAAACAACCAACACAGGAAGAGGCTGTCGTTGATACGATAAGCCTTTTAAAATCGGAAATGGTGTTAACGTTAGCCACTGGCTTTCTCAGTCAGATGCAAGAGGTGAGGTTCGTGCCAATCAAATCACTAAGAAGGATTTTGATTCAATTGCAGCCATGGGATTCGATTTTGTTCGTATTCCTATTGATGAGGTGCATTTCTACGATGAGAATATGAATCGCGACAATGAGGCTTTTCAATTGTTGCAAAACGCCATCAATTGGGCTCTAGAGGATAGCTTGAATGTGATTGTTGACCTTCATATAGTTCGTTCTCACCACTTTAATAATGAGAATAAGCATGCAAATACATTGTTTCAAGATTCTGTTGTACAGGCCAAATTTATTGCAGTTTGGATGGATTTGCAGAAATCTTTGAAGGATTATCCGGTAGATCGTGTGGCATACGAAATCTTGAATGAGGCAGTAGCTCCTCATCACGAAGATTGGAATAAGTTGTTGGCCAAAGCATGTAAGGCATTAAGAGTAGCAGAGCCAAACCGTTATTTGGTAATCGGTTCAAATGGTATGCAGACAGTTCATACATTTGATTCTTTAAGAGTGCCAGAAAATGATCCTAGATTAATTTTGAGTTTTCACTATTACGATCCAGTTTTAGTGACTCACTATCGTGCACCGTGGACTCCTCTCAAAGATTATGATGGTCCAATCTCTTACCCTGGATTTCCTATCGCAGATACTACTATTTATAAAAAAAATCCGGATCTTGCTTTTTATCTTCGTTATGTAAATCAAAAACCTTGGAACAAGGAGCAAATGGTGAAAGATTTTGAGCCAGCAATCAAGAAGGAAAAAGAGTTGAACTTGCAGTTGTTCTGTGGTGAGTTCGGTGTATATCCGAAATATATCGACAAAGAGGTGCGATTTAAGTGGTATAATGATATAGTCAGTGCTTTTCGCGAAAACAAAATCGCCAATTGCCACTGGTGTTACAAGGGTGATTTTCCCGTCGTAAGCGAAGATGGTTCTGCAAATGAACTTCCAGCTATTTTAACTAGAAAATAAGTGTGTTTATAATGACGGGGATTCAAATTGATAATGCAACTTGAGGAGGAAAAAAATGGGTCAGGTAGAAAAAATATTTTTCAGAGCAGAAAGAGAAGAGAAAATCTCCCTCTTTCCAATTGCCCTGTGGAGAATATGTTTCTATTTTTGCACCCTCAAGCCCCCCAGCAATCAGTTGCATATGGAAAAGAAACATATAACCGATGGGCAAAGATACGAAATCTCTGCTTAT